>JBFLXJ010000028.1:79979-83538 GCA_040757085.1 Bacillota bacterium
CCACCAACGCCAACCCGGACGTAGACGGGACTGAAAGCTTCCACAGCGCCCGCTCGTGCTCCAGGCCGCGCCACCACCAACGCCAACCCGGACGTAGACGGGACTGAAAGAGCCACAGGCGACATCCTACACGAGATCAAACCCCGCCACCAACGCCAACCCGGACGTAGACGGGACTGAAAGGGAGGGCAAGCTCAACGAGTACCTGCCCTGCCCGGACCCACCAACGCCAACCCGGACGTAGACGGGACTGAAAGACGTTGTGAAGCTCGCCGCTGAGGGCTTGAACCGCCGCCACCAACGCCAACCCGGACGTAGACGGGACTGAAAGTTCGCCGAGCGGTCGGCGAGGGCCCCATTTTCCTCGACCACCAACGCCAACCCGGACGTAGACGGGACTGAAAGTCACCAGGGCTCCGTTGGAACCAATGTTGGAGACGACCACCAACGCCAACCCGGACGTAGACGGGACTGAAAGGTCACTCACCTTTACGGGGCTATCTTTGACAGTTTCCCACCAACGCCAACCCGGACGTAGACGGGACTGAAAGCCATTTGCGGGGCGGTTGACCGGGAGGACTTGCGAATACCACCAACGCCAACCCGGACGTAGACGGGACTGAAAGTTCGTTATTACGGTAAACAAGGGTGGCTACCTCGTTCCACCAACGCCAACCCGGACGTAGACGGGACTGAAAGTCGCCAGCGATCACTCCGCTTGTTTGCGCCGAAGCAGTCCACCAACGCCAACCCGGACGTAGACGGGACTGAAAGGCGGTTGCACCTGAACGTGTGGACCCAGCAGGTGACCCACCAACGCCAACCCGGACGTAGACGGGACTGAAAGTGGTACTTTGCGGCTGCCTTGTCCGCCAGTTCCAGCCACCAACGCCAACCCGGACGTAGACGGGACTGAAAGTAGTAGTCGCCGCCAGGGAACGGCTTCACGTTGGCCCCACCAACGCCAACCCGGACGTAGACGGGACTGAAAGGCTTGATCGTCCCCTCGGCCACGCCAGCACGTTTGCCACCAACGCCAACCCGGACGTAGACGGGACTGAAAGAGTCCACTCCACAAGGTAGCCCATGTTGCCCGCCATACCACCAACGCCAACCCGGACGTAGACGGGACTGAAAGAGGCGCTACTGGACGTGCACCTTTGACACGACCGTGGCCACCAACGCCAACCCGGACGTAGACGGGACTGAAAGGCGAAGGAGAAGGTATCATGACGTCACACGTACAGTCCACCAACGCCAACCCGGACGTAGACGGGACTGAAAGAGACAAACCAGCGCGGGCTGTCGGGCGTGCCATCCCCCACCAACGCCAACCCGGACGTAGACGGGACTGAAAGTAGCGTTCTCCATCAAGTACCATGGACTGCCTGCTCGCCACCAACGCCAACCCGGACGTAGACGGGACTGAAAGACGTATCCTACCCTGGGAGGCGGGATGACCTCGATCCCACCAACGCCAACCCGGACGTAGACGGGACTGAAAGTACCGACCGGCGGCCCGGCACCTAGGTCATACCCAGCCACCAACGCCAACCCGGACGTAGACGGGACTGAAAGGTGGCCAGGTGTTCCTCACCAACGCGGTGCCGCTCCACCACCAACGCCAACCCGGACGTAGACGGGACTGAAAGCAGGTCAGTCTCGCCGTTGTCGTCGGGCAGGTAAAACCACCAACGCCAACCCGGACGTAGACGGGACTGAAAGTACAAGCGCGTCCGGCGTGTACCTTGTCATGTGGCCCACCAACGCCAACCCGGACGTAGACGGGACTGAAAGTTTCCGAGTTCCGCCAGGAAGCAAAGGAGAGATTCGACCACCAACGCCAACCCGGACGTAGACGGGACTGAAAGTTGCCAGAGCCGAGCGGGAGAAGCAGTCCGACCGCAACCACCAACGCCAACCCGGACGTAGACGGGACTGAAAGTAAACTTATGGCCTTCCCCGACGAGTTCGGCCTGCCCACCAACGCCAACCCGGACGTAGACGGGACTGAAAGCGAAGAAGTGTTCGCGCCAAACGCCAACCTCGTATGCCACCAACGCCAACCCGGACGTAGACGGGACTGAAAGCGTACACGATATAACTGCCCGTCTCCGGCTCCGGAGCGCCACCAACGCCAACCCGGACGTAGACGGGACTGAAAGTGAGCATCACACGATTTCCCTGCACATGAGGTGGAGCCACCAACGCCAACCCGGACGTAGACGGGACTGAAAGCCGCAACGCCAGCCACAACGCCGCCGCCTCGTCCACCACCAACGCCAACCCGGACGTAGACGGGACTGAAAGATCTAACAGCCCACACCAGGAAGTCCACCCGCGCCACCACCAACGCCAACCCGGACGTAGACGGGACTGAAAGAGCTATGTAATTGCTTTCGTTCTTTACGGCCCCTTTCCACCAACGCCAACCCGGACGTAGACGGGACTGAAAGTGGATCCCCAGGAGCGAACTCTGCATAGCCGTATGCACCACCAACGCCAACCCGGACGTAGACGGGACTGAAAGTGTGCGTGCGGCACGGGTGGCTGTGGTAGCGAAAGCGACCACCAACGCCAACCCGGACGTAGACGGGACTGAAAGTGTGCGTGCGGCACGGGTGGCTGTGGTAGCGAAAGCGACCACCAACGCCAACCCGGACGTAGACGGGACTGAAAGAAGTTGCACCGGGTGTGTATACGCCTTCTTTTCGACCACCAACGCCAACCCGGACGTAGACGGGACTGAAAGATGGCACGCGGGGCGGGCACCAGGACTTAGGCTTCGCCACCAACGCCAACCCGGACGTAGACGGGACTGAAAGCGTCTACCACTACCACCAACCCCCGAGGCCAGGAGCCACCAACGCCAACCCGGACGTAGACGGGACTGAAAGCCTGACTTTCTTGCGGGGCTTAATAGCCCAAAATCCGCCACCAACGCCAACCCGGACGTAGACGGGACTGAAAGCTTCACTTATAATTCTTTCTTCTATTGGTTTATTTTCCCACCAACGCCAACCCGGACGTAGACGGGACTGAAAGTTTTCCAGGGCCAACCCACCCCCTTCCATAACCACCACCAACGCCAACCCGGACGTAGACGGGACTGAAGCTTCACTTATAATTCTTTCTTCTATTGGTTTATTTTCCCACCAACGCCAACCCGGACGTAGACGGGACTGAAAGGGCTCGCCGTCCGCCACGAACAGGTACAGCCCGATGCCCACCAACGCCAACCCGGACGTAGACGGGACTGAAAGTAGGTGGCCCCGGCACGGTACGCCTCTTCCAGGCTGCCACCAACGCCAACCCGGACGTAGACGGGACTGAAAGGGCCCCTGTGCCTGGGGCTGCCGGCCTGCGGTTCGGGCCACCAACGCCAACCCGGACGTAGACGGGACTGAAAGATCCCATGTCCGGCCGTCTAGTCGGAAGTTCCGGCAGCGTCACTGGCTGAATCCATTGGGCCACTTGGGTTTTCGGCCAGCCGGGATTTCAGCCCCGTGGCTACGGCAGGGGCAGGCCCAGGTGGGCAAAGATCCGCCGGTGCAGTTCG
>JBFLXJ010000029.1 GCA_040757085.1 Bacillota bacterium
CTGGCGGGGATGAGCAGGAAGATGCGGGAGAGGCTCACCACGCCGCGGGCAGTGCTGGCCGTGGACCGCTACCTGCGGGGGGACGACCCGGCCACCATCCGGCGGGAGCTGGCGGTGTCGCGGCACCTGTTCAGCAAGTGGTACCTGGGGTTCCAGTACGCGGTGGCCCTTTCTGACCGGCCCGCAGACGAGATCGCGGAAGCAATTGGCGAGCCCCCCGAGGTGGTGGCCGGCTGGCTGGGACTCTGGGCCCGCTACCGGGACAGCAAAGACGGTGCCCGGGAGAGGGTGCCCCAAAAGGGCGTGCTGCCGCCGCCCAAAGCACGCCCGGGGCAGGAGCGGGAAGCCTTCTTAGCCCTGCTGCGGCAGCGGCACGGCTACACCCCCGCCTCCTCGGAGCGGTTCTGCCAGGAGGTGAGCGACCTCGCCTACCGCATCTCCCGCCGGCACCGGGCCTCGGGCCAGGTGGTGTACTTCGGGGTGTCGAGTGCGGAGCCCCCGGGGAAGAGCCTGCGCGACTGCACCCTGCGGGAGGTCATCCTGGACTACGTCACCCCGGAAGATTGGGCCCTGGTGAACCGGGAGAGTCCCCAGGCGCTCAAGTGGGCGCGCCTGGAGCGTCTTGCCACCTCCGCCTACGCCCAATGCGTGGCCCTGTCGCTGGCCGACCTCGGCTTTTTGCTGGGGCTGTCCACCGACGCGGTGGCCGACTGCATGAAGGAGCACCCCAAGGTGGTGCTGCCCATCCGGGGCCGGGTGGCCGACATGGGCCCCACGCTGTCGCACGCGGAGAAGATCATCCGGCTCTACATGGACGGGTACACGGAGACGGACATCGTGCGCCGCACGGGGCACAGCTACGAGAGCATCGAGCGGTACCTGATCGACTTTGCCCGCGTGACCTACTGCCTGGACCTGGGCATGCCCGTGCCCGCGGTGAGGATGGCCGTGGGCAGGTCGCGCAGGCTGGTGGAAAAGTACGCGGCCCTCTACCGGGAGTTCACGGCCACGGACGACTACATCTTCCGCATGGCCAGGATCCGCCGGATGGCCGAGGCCCACCCCCCGGAGAAAAAAGGGGCGCAAAGGGAGGAGATACAGTGACCCGAGAGCGGAAGGGGAGCGAAAGGTACGCGACCCTTCCCGCAAGGGACCTTCTGCCAGTCCAGGTGTCCCACCTCAGGGCGCGGTTCGAACTGGCGCCCCAGTCATACCTCGCGGAAGCCGTGGCCCGGATGACCAACGAGGCCATGGAGGCCTGGGAGAAGCAGCACGGGATCGAGCGGGTCAGGCCGGGCGAGATGCTCGTCACCTACCAGGGCAAGAACGTGAGGCTGCCCCTGCTTGATCCCGGGACCATCTCCCGCCTCGGGGAGCTCAGGGTGGAGGCGGTGAAGCGCCAGATCGAGCACCTGGAACTCGAGCGGCTGCAGGTGGAAAACCCCGCCGCCACCGTGCAGGACGTGTGGCAACTCCTGGACCAGGGCGAACTGGCCCGGCAGCGGGGAGCCAAGGGCCAGGGCTTCCTCCCCGAGGAACCCATCTCCGCCGACCAGTTGCCCCAGGTGCCCAGGAGGCCCGAGGCCGCCGACCCGCCCAGGGAGGTCCTCACCCTCCTGGTCAGCAAGCTCGAGTCGGACTACGGGTGCAAGCCCGCCCAGGCCGAGGGGCTGGTCAGGACGGCGGCCGAGATCCGGGCCTGGTGCTGCCCGGAGGTATCGGAGCTACAGCCCGGGCAGGTGGTGTGGCTGGCCCACGGTACCCACCGCAGCCGCCGCACCGACCCACGCCTGTTCGTCCCCGTGGTGCTCACGCTCCTGACCCCCGAGGAGATGGAGCGCCCGCCGTCGAGCAGGGCGGAACTGAAGCGGCTCAAGATGAGGCAGCTCGAGCGCATCACGGCCGAGGCGTGGCGGCAGGACGGGGTGCTCACCACCGTGGACCTGGAGTGGATCCTGCACATCAGCCCGGGGCTCATCCGCGAACTCCTGGAGGCGTACCAGGAGCGGTTCGGGGTGCTGCTGCCCACGGCCGGCACGGTGCTGGACATGGGCAGAACGCTGACGCACAAGACGATCGTGGTGGAGCTGGCCCTGCAGGGTCTTTCCACCACCGAGATTGCCCGCAGGATCTACCACGCGCCCTCTTCAGTGGACGCCTACCTGCGCCTGTTCGACCGGGTGCTGATGCTGGTGTACTACCGCGTCCCCGAAAAGGCCATGCACCGCATCACCGGCACCAGCCCCGCTCTCGTGAAGGAGCACCTGGAACTGGCGAAGAAACACTTCCCCGACCCGGACGCCATCAAGAACTACCTGGTCAGCCGCGGCGTCAAGGTCGAGGAGCTTGCTTTGGGAGTTTAGCTGTAATCCCCTGATTGGCGATGTGCGGGCGCTGGGGCCCATGGTGGCGGTGGAACTGGTGAAGGACCGGCAGACCAAGGAGCCTGCCACGGCGGAGGCGGCTGCGATCATCCAGTATGCGTACGAACACGGGTTGATCCTGCTCAAGGCGGGCCGGTACGGGAACGTGCTGCGCTTTTTGCCGCCGCTGGTGATCAGCGACGAGCAGCTTGAGGAAGGGCTATCCGTGCTGCGTGACGCGGTGGCTTCCGTGGTGAGCAGGCGGAAGGGTGTTCCAGGGGAATTTTGCCCTGTTGTCCCTGAGCTCGGCTGAAGCGGCGAACTTCACCAACGGGGTGCCTGTGGTGGGCGCAGCTTTAGCATACTTGTTCCTGGGGAAGAAGCTAACGAGTGCCCAGCTGGTGGCGGGGATAGCCGTGGTTGCCGGCGTGTGGCTTTCTACTGCTGTTCCGCGGTGTGGGCGGAGATTTGGCCTGCCGGGAGCCCAGGGGTCCCGGAACAGGGTAGCAATGTAGGAGGCCCCTGGCGCAGGCGATGCGGGCAGTTTCCAGTCCTGGCATGGCTCCGCCCGCGTCAGTCGTAACGCGCCAAAGCTCTCCTGACCAAGTCGACGTTCCAGCGCGCAAGGTGCGCGATGCTCAGTTCTTCCATTCCCCGCACGTAAGTCTGCAGCCGGTCTCCGATGGGTTTCGTCCAATGCTCGCCGAGGGCGCTCGGGCCGAGCGCTACGCCCAGCACCGTCGCAACCTGGGCTGCGTTGCAGTCCACGTCCTGGCCAGCCAGGGCCACAATGCGCATGGTCTCGTCGAAGTCCCCGTTGCCGAACCAGAGGGCCACCACCTCAGCTGCCGCGTTCGGGTAGGCGTGGACCCAGTTGTACCGCTCCAGACGCTTCTCGCATTTCCTCCAGGCCGCCAGCCAGTCGCTTGCTTCCCTGCAGACCCCGAGAGCCTCCCGTACGACGGAATGGTATTCGCTCTCGGGGGGCAGCAGGTCGATGGCGTTCTGTACGATGCCCCGGATGTCCCCGCGTACGAAGGCCAGGGAGGTCATGACGGCGTTGAAGACCTCGCCCAGCACCCCGTTGCCCTCGTGGGAGATCACCCCGTCGATCCAGGCCAGCCGAGCGGCCTGCCGGGGATCCCCGGGCGCCACCAGCCCGCACACGGTGCCCCTCATCTGTGCCCCGATCCATTCGGAGAACGGGTTAGACCGGCGCCCGCTTTCCGGAGGATATACCCCCAGCTTCAGATTCCTGAGGGCGATGTCTTCGGCGGACCAACCGAAGGGGATCAGTGCCACCCATTCCTCGGCGATGTCTTGCGACGTCACGTGGTAGCCCCGGTACTCGAAAGCCTTGAGGAAGGCCAGTTCGTAGGTGATGTCATCGTTGAAGGTGTTGGGTTTGCGCACGTAGCCTCTGATATCGCCGAACACCTCCATGAGTCGGTCGGTGGTGTAGCCCTCCAGGGCGGTCCCGAGGGCGCCTCCGCACACCTGCGCCAACCAGCCGGCATAAACCCTTTCTGTGAACTGGGGTGTATGGGGCGAGACCGGGACGGGGTCAGGGAACCGAACGGCGGCGATGTGTTCCTCCCACGATGTCGGCGTGTGGAACTTCCAGTACGGGGAGCCTTCGTCCCTGGGCGCCTCCTGGAGGGTCTTCAAAATCAAGGAGGTCAACCGGTGAAGGGTTGCGAGGTCTCCCGTTTCCAGGGCCTTCAGGCCGTCTGCAAACAGCGCCTCGGCCTCTTCCACACGGCGGCCGCGGTTTTCCATGGATTGAATCGCCCCGGCCACCAGGCACTCGGGCGCCCCCGACCCGGGGACCTCGCTGCGCCAGTAAATCCTGATGCGCTCGTCCTCTGCGTCTCTCACCCTGAAAATGGAATCCCAGGTCTGTTCCTCTTCCGTGAGGATCCTGGGGACAGCTTGCCTGCGTTGCTCGAGTTCCCACTGCCACGCCTTGATCATGGTACGGGCTAGCCCCCCTGGTGCGGCAACATGGCTACTCTGGCGCACGAACCTGCCCGCGGTCAGTCGTATTTCTCCAGGGCCTCGAACAGCATCCTCATGAAGCGCTCGCGGTCAATCTCGAGGGCCACGTCGGCGTTGGGGGGCCTACCGGTCACCCCGTAAATGTCCACCACCGTGCGCCCGGTGGTAAACTCGCCGTGGCACTCGATGTCCACGCGCAGGTGGCGCGTCGTCAACATGGTGGGATCGATGACGGCCGCCACGGCCACGGGGTCGTGCAGCGGGCTTCCCCGGAAACCAAACCGCCGGTGGAAGAGGGCGTAGAAATCCAGCAGTTCGGCCACCATGCGGGCCACGCGCCGGTTCATGGCGTAGAGGGCCTGGACGTCTTCAGGATACACCTGGGCCTTGTGGGTGACGTCCAGGCCGACCATGGTGATGGGTACCCCCGACTCGAAGACGATACGGGCGGCCTCGGGATCGACCAGGATATTGAACTCGGCCGCCGGCGTCCAGTTGCCCTCGTATGGGGCCCCGCCCATGAGGGTGATCCTCTCGATGTTCTTCTTGATGTCGGGCGCAACGGACAGGGCCAGGGCCACGTTGGTGAGGGGCCCGGTGGGGATGAGGGTCACCGGGGCCGGGCTCCGCCGGAGCGTGTCCACAATGACGTCCACCGCCGACCGCGGACTGGGCCCGTACGCGGGCTCGGGCAGGATGGGACCGTCCAGGCCGCTTTCCCCGTGGACTTGCGGTGCCACGATCAGGGGTCGGCACAGGGGTTTGCCTGCTCCTGCTGCCACCTCCACCTCGATGCCGGCGAAGCTCAGGACGCGCAGGGCGTTGCGCAGAGTCTTGTCGAGGGTCTGGTTGCCGGCTACCACCGTCACCGCCCTGACGTCGAGGAGGTCGGAAGCGAAGGCCAAAAGGAGGGCTATGGCATCGTCGTGTCCCGGGTCACAATCGATGATCACGGGTTTACGCACGGGCATCATCCTTTCCGGCCCAGGCGGGCCAGGCGCACCATTTGTTGGCGGGCGTAGATGGCCAGGCCGAGGACGGTGGCCAAATAGGGCGTCATCTGGACGAACTCCGAAGGGACGCGCAGGGACTGCAGGTAGTTTGAAAAGGCCTCCACAAAGCCAAAGAAGAGGGAGGCCAGGAAGGCACCGCCGGGGGTGCGACCGCCCAGGGCGGCGGCGGCCAGCCCGATGAACCCCCGCCCCGCGGTCATGTCCCGGGCGAACCAGGATACGTACCCCATCGAAAGGTGGGCGCCGCCCAGGGCGGCCAAGAGCCCGCTCACACCCAGGGCGATGAACTGGATGCGGCGGACATCGAGCCCCACCGATTCGGCAGCGTGGGGATTCTCTCCCACCGCCCGCACGCGCAGGCCCAGCGGGGTACGGTACAGGAAGTACCACAGCAGCAGGACGGACAAGAGGGAGGCGTAAACCAGGACGTGCTGGTCGGAAAAGATGGGTCCGAGGACGGGTACGTGGTGCAGGAGCGGTAGCTTCACCTGAGGCAGTACCTTGCTGGCCAGCGAGCTGGAAACACCCTTGTCGTGGGCGACCACGTAGAGCAAAAAGACGGTACCGCCGCTGGCCGCCAGGTTGAGGGCGATCCCGGCCAGGATGATGTCCGTCTTCAGCTTGAGGGAGAAGTATCCCAGGATCAGGGCCATGAGGATGCCGGAGGCGATGGCCGCCAGCAGGCCCAGCCAGGCGTTTTGGGTAAGGGCACTGACCACCACGCCCGTGAAAGCGGCGGTGAGCATGATCCCTTCCAGGGCGATGTTGATGACTCCGGCCAGGTCGGACACCACGGCTCCCAGGGCGGCGAACAGTACCGGGGTGGTGACGCGCAGGATGGAGTAGGCAAACCCCGCGGTCAGGATAGACTCAAGCAGCGTCTGCATGCTCTCTTGCCTCCCTCACCACCATCCGGTGCCTGTAAGTGGCCAGGAACGCCTGCGCGGTGATGAGCAGGATCAGGATGGACTGGATCACGGTGACCATTTCGCTGGTCACGTCGGTCATGCGTGCCATGATGTCGGCCCCAGTGCGGAGGTATGCTAAGAAGAGGGCAGCCGCGGGAACCAGGAGCGGGTTGTTCCGGGCCAGGATGGCGACGATGATACCGTCAAAGCCGTAACCCGGCATGGCCTGCCACTGGAAGCGGCGGTAGATGCCCAGCATCTCGCAGGCCCCGGCCAGCCCGGCGACGGCACCGCTGATGGCCTGGGAGTAGATGAGGACGGAGGCTGTGTTGATCCCCGAGTAGTGGGCGAATTGCAGGTTGAGCCCGGTCATCCGCAGGGCATATCCCCAGCGGGTGCGGTAGAGGAAGCAATGTGAGAACACGACGGCGAGTAAGGCCACCAGGATGCCCCAGTGAATGCGGGTGGGTGGTAGGAACTGATGCAGCCAGGAACTGGCTTTGAGCGGCCAGGAAACCATGGCTCCGGCCTGAGAGTCCCGGAAGTGATAGTTGATGATGTATATGCCCAGGCGGTAGAAGATGTAGTTCAGCATGAGGGAGGAAACCAGTTCGCTGGCACCCCACCGGGCTTTGAGGACCCCGGGGATGTAGCCCACCAGCGCGCCGGCGGCTGCGGCAGCCAGGAGGGCGATCAGGGCGTGGATCACGGGGGGCAATTCCAGGGCGATGCCCACCACCGTCGCCGCCACTGCTCCGAAAAAGAGTTGGCCCTCGGCACCGATGTTGAACTGACTGGCCTGGAAGGCGATAGACACGGCCAGTCCGGTAAAGGTCAGGGGAATGGCCATCTCGATGAAATTGCCGAACCGGCGGGCGGACGTGAGGGGCCCGAAAATGAGGGTGCCAAAGGCCTCGGCAGGTTCCCCGGAGACCAGATAGGTCACCAGGAACCCCAGGGCCAGGGCCAGCACTACTGCCGCGGCAGTCCGGATGGCCTCAAAGAGAAACTCCCGCCTCACTTGGACCTGACCTCCTCGCGGTCGTCGGGGTCCGGTGTTTGCCGCTTGACACCGAGCATGTAAAGCCCCAGTTCTTCTTCCGTTACGTTCCTTGAGTCGGGGAACAGGGCCACGATCTCGCCACTGTACATGACGGCCAGGCGGTCGCTCAAGCCCATCACCTCGTTGAGATCGGCCGAGACGAGCAGGACCGCCACCCCTTTGCGGCAGTAGTCCATGAGTTTGCGGTGAATGAATTCGGTTGCCCCCACGTCGATTCCCCGGGTGGGCTGGTTGGCAATGATCACCCTGGGGTTAGAGGAAAGTTCCCGGGCAACGACTACTTTCTGGATATTTCCTCCCGAGAGCATCCTCACCGGGGTCCGGGTCGAGCGGGTCCGGATATCGAACTCCCTGATCAGGGCCCGGGCAGTTTCCGTCACCGCCCTGGGATCCATGAGGAGGCCCCGGTTGTAAGCTGGCGTGAAGAACCGATCGGAGATGAGGTTTTCTTCGATGCTGCCGCGTTCGGCCACCCCGTGGACCATGCGGTCCTCGGGGATGTGGGAGACCCCGCGGGCCCTGATCTCCCGCGGCGTGGCGTCGGTCACATCCACCCCATCCACCAACACCTTTCCCGCCGACGCTCTGCGCAGACCGGTGAGGATTTCGACCAGCTCGCGCTGGCCGTTGCCCTCCACCCCGGCGATACCCAGGATTTCGCCGGAGTACAGCACCAGGTCGATCCCCTTGAGCACTTCCTTGCCCGTCTCCGCCACATACCGCAGTCCCCTTATTTCCAGTACCGGCTCCCCGGGCTGGGTGGGCAGCTTGTCGATGCGCAATGCGACGTCACGGCCTACCATTAGACGCGAGATGTCGGGCTCCGTGGCCGAAGCAGTCTCCAGCACTCCCACCACCCGGCCGCCGCGCATCACGGTGACACGGTCGGAGATGGCCTTGACCTCGCGTAGCTTGTGGGAGATAAAAATGATGGTATGGCCGCGCTCTTTCAGGTTGACGAGGGCCGCGAAGAGTTCTTCTGTTTCCTGGGGGGTGAGCACGGCGGTAGGCTCGTCCAGGACCAGGAGCTCGGCACCCCGCATGAGGGCCTTGAGGATCTCCACCTTCTGTCGCATGCCCACCGGGATGTCCCGCACCCTGGCGGACGGGTCTACCGGGAGGTTGTAGTTCCTGGCCAGCTCGGCGGTCAATTCGACGGCCCGCGCGCTGTCGTAAAAGATGCCCCGCCGCGGCTCCAGGCCCAGGACCATATTGTCGGCGACGGTCAGCGAGGGCACCAGCATGAAGTGCTGGTGCACCATGCCGATACCGTGGGAAATGGCCATGTGCGGCGAGGTGATCTGGACGGGGCGGCCTTTGTACAAGATGGTGCCCCCGTCGGGTCGCTCGAGCCCGAACAGGATCTTCATCAAGGTGGTCTTGCCGGCGCCGTTTTCGCCCACCAGGGCGTGGATCTCGCCGGGCCGCACGGAGAAGTTGACCCCCCGGTTGGCGACCACGCCGTTGGGATACACCTTGGTGATGTTCCTCATTTCCAGCAGGATGTCCATCGAGACCCTCCCGGCGCTCCCGCCTCAGGGGGAGCAGGGGCCGGGCGAGATTTTAATCGCCCGGCCCCGCTGTACCTAGGGCTTGACCGAATTGCGCAGTTCGTCCAGCTTCTTGGTGTCCATGCCGAAGGCGGTGTCGACCACGATTTCGCCCTTGACGATCTTCTGCTTGATCTCGTCCAGCTTCGTCCGGAACTCCTGGGGCACGAGTTCGCGGTAGAACTCGTTGTCAGCCAGGCCCACGGCCTCTTCTTTCAGGCCCAGGTTCTCGGCCTGGCCGAAGGTGAGCTTGCCTTCCTTGTACAGCTTGATGGCACGTAGCAGGGAGTTGTCGACCCGCTTGAGCATAGAGGTGATGATCAGCTTAGCCTTGGCCGGGTCGGAGTCCTTGAACAGCAAGGCCTGGTCGGAATCCACGCCGATGGCGTACCGGTTCATTTCCTTGGCTGCATCCAACTGACCAAGCCCGGTCTGGCCCGCCACGTTGAAGCCGATGTCGGCCCCCATCTGGTACTGGGCCAGCGCCATTTCCTTGCCCTTGGCGGGGTTGGCGAAGTCCCCCACGTAGGAGATGGCCACCTTGATGTCGGGAACCACGCTCCTGGCGCCCTGGATGTAGCCGACCAGGAAGTCGTTGATGACCGGGATGTCCATGCCACCCAGGAAGCCGATGATCTTCTTGTCGTTGGCCAGCGGCATCTTCGACGTGGTCACCATGGCGGCCAGGGCACCGGCGAGGTAAGAGCCCTCGTTTTGCTTGTACAGGATGGAGTACACGTTGCCGAGGTTACCCTTGCTGTAGTCGACCGCCGTGTCGAAGATGACATACCGGTTGTTCGGGTACTTGGGGGCGATCTTTTCCAGGTGCTCGGTCATCTGCCAGGTACCGACGATGATCAGGTCCCACTTCTGTTCGGAGACGTCGGCCAGGGTGGGTTCCCACTTGCTGGGGTCAGTCCCCATCTCGATGATCTTGGCTTCGATGCCCAGTTCCTTCTTGGCGGCTTCGATGCCGGCGGCGGCGGAGTCGAAGAAGGACTTGTCGCCCAGCGTGCCGTTGATGAGGAGCACGACCCGCAGGGGCTTTTCGCCGCCCTGCTGGGAGCCGGTCTCTTTGGGCTCTTCTTTCTTGGCGCACCCGCCCAGAGCCAGGGCTCCCAGCACCAGGGCTGCGACCAGCAGAACGGACACCAGTTTCCTCACGTTCCGGACCTCCTTTTTGGCTGTTTTCTGACCGCTCAATCGGTCAGGGCTTTCAGGAACAATTCGCCCACGCGGCGCCTGTCCACGCCCAGGCACACGGTGGCGTTGGGCGGGCGACCGCTGAGACCGGCGTAGTCGACCGCGGTCAGCCCGCGGGCGATGGTCCCGCAGGTTTCCACCGCCACATGGGCGTGGGCCTTTTCGGTCATGATGCCCGGATCCAGCGCCACGGCGGCTGCGACCAGGTCGCAGAGGACGAGCCCTTTCAGCCCCAGGCGCTCCTGCACTAACCTGGCGAGGACGCGGCTAGCCTGGAAGAAAGTGCGGGCCAGGGGGCGATCCGAGCTCTGCAGGACATCCACCATCTCGGGTCCCAGTACCGCCTTCAGTGTGGTCTCCCAGGGCACCATGGTGATGGGGATCCCGGATGCGAACACGATGGCCGCCGCCTCGGGGTCGGCGTGGACGTTGAACTCGGCCACCGCGGTCGTGTTGCCCCGGGCGTCGCTGGTTCCTCCCATGAGCACGATGTGGTGGACCGCCCGGCAAAAACTGCGGTCCTGGGCGATGGCCAGGGCGAGGTTGGTCAGCGGACCCAGGGCGAGGATACTCAGCTGACTGGGATGGCGCCGTGCGCTTTCCAGGAGGAAGTCCACGGCGTGGCCCTCGGCGGGCCTGCGCGCCGGGTCGGGCAGGAAGGTGTTCCCAAAACCGTCTTCGCCGTGGACGTCGAGTGCGTGGTGGGGCGGCTCCAGCAGTGCCTGCTCGGCACCCCCGTGCACGGGGACGTCCGCGTCTAGCAACTCCACCAGGCGCAGGCTGTTCCTGAGCGTGTGGTGGAGAGGTGAGTTGCCGAACACCGCCGTGATGCCGATCACGTCCAGGCCCGAACGTATGGCGGTGATGATGGCCGCCGCATCGTCAATCCCGGGATCAGTGTCTATGATCCACTTCATCGTGGCGATCTCTCACTTCACCCCCTCTCCCGCAGGAATTGCTCCACCTCAGGCCGTGAGGGCATGGAGGTTTGGGCCCCGAACCTGGTAACGGACAGGGCCCCCACGGCGTTGGCGAAGGTCACCGCGTTGCTCAGGTCTTTTCCCTCCACCAGGGCCACCGCCAGGCCCCCGGCAAAGGCATCTCCGGCGGCAGTGGTGTCAACTGCCTCTACCGGGAAGCCGCGGCAGTGCTCGAACCGGTTGCCCTCGGCCAGCAGCGCCCCCCGTGGACCCAGCTTGATCAGTACCCGATTGGCACCCTGCCTGAGGAGGTCGGAGGCGGCCAGCTTGGCACTCTTTAAGTCCGTCACCTGGCGGCCGGTCAAGACCGCTGCCTCGCTCTCGTTGGGAGTGATGATGTCCACCTGGCGCAGGAGTTCAGGTGGAAGCGGCCGCGCCGGGGCCGGGTCGAGCAGAACCGTTACCCGCCTGTTGTGCGCCAGTTCCACCGCCTTGCGGACGGTGTCCAACGGTATTTCCAGCTGGAGCATGAGGACCCTGGCGGAAGCGATTACCTCGGCTGCAGTCTCCACGTCGGCCGGAGACAGCAAGCCGTTGGCGCCCGCTACCACCACGATGCTGTTCTGGCCGCTGTGCTCAACGATGATCAGGGCCGTGCCGGTGGGCACGCCCGGGGTCCGCAGGACCCCGTCTGTGTGTACTCCTGCCGCCCTGAGGCTGCCAACGAGGCTCTGGCCAAAGGGATCATCTCCCACCCGGCCCAGCATGGCCACTTTGCCGCCCAAACGGGCGGCGGCCACCGCCTGGTTGGCCCCCTTGCCCCCAGGTATCATCCTGAACTCGTCCCCGGAGACGGTCTCACCGGGAGCTGGTCGGCGTGCGGTGCGTACCACGAGGTCCACGTTGAGACTGCCGATGACGACTATATCCGCCTTCACCCGGTGTGCTCCTTCCCTCCACAAGATTCCCTGATCACCAGTTGGGGGGTCAGGAATACCTCTTGCGGGGGTCCGGTGACCCGGCCGTACATCCGCCGGATGAGCAGCTCGGTAGCCGTGACCCCCATCTGGTACGCTGGCTGGCTGACCGTGGTGAGGGCCGGCCTTACCAGCGACGCCAGCAGGATGTCATCGAAGCCCACTACCGCCACGTCGTCGGGCACCCGGCGGCCTGACTCCTCCAGGGCCCGGATGGCGCCGATGGCCATCAGGTC
Source organism: Bacillota bacterium (assembly GCA_040757085.1). Classification (NCBI taxonomy): domain Bacteria; kingdom Bacillati; phylum Bacillota; species Bacillota bacterium. The sequence goes on from JBFLXJ010000029.1 coordinate 12,232, forward strand.
GTTGGCGGCAAATACCGCAGTCGGGGGATCTGGGGCCTCGAGCAGTTCTTTCATCCGCGCATAACCGGAAGGGTACCTGAAATCCCCCGCCCTGATGAGGGTTTCGTTTGCCTCCAGACCGGCCTCCCCGAGGGCCTCCAGGTAGCCCCTCAGGCGATCCCGGCTGGTGGTCAGTTGCGGTGGCCCGCTGATGTGGGCGATCCGCCGGTGCCCGAGGCGGATAAGATGGCGGGTGGCCTCCCGGGCGGACGCGACGTTGTCCACCAGGACCGCATCCACCCGGGCACCCTCGACCTGCCGGTCGATGAGGGCCAGCGGGAAATGCCCGCGCAACAACTCCCATACGGCCGTGCTGTCGCAAGAGCTGACCGTAAAGATGATGCCGTCGACCCGGCGCTCCCTGAGGGTCTTGACATAGGCCATCTCCTGGGCTGTGTCGCCGTCGGTGTTACACAGGACCACCGTGTAACCCATGGTGCTGGCTGCGTCCTCGACGCCGCGGGCGATGGTGGGGAAGAAGGGGTTGGTGATGTCGGGGATGACCAGGGCTATGAGACGGCTTCTGCCGGTAGCCAGGCTGCGGGCCAGGTTGTTGGGCTGATAGTTCAGCTCCTCTACTGCCCGCAGCACCTTCTGCCGGGTGGCGTTGCTGACGTACCCGTTGCTGTTCAGCACTCGGGACACCGTGGCCACTCCCACCCCGGCACGCCGGGCGACATCCCTGATCGTGGGGGGTTTCCTGTCGGTCCCCGCCGGATGGGACGATGGGGCAGCCGATCGAGGCTTGTCCACCAGCACGTGACCTCTCTTCCGGCATCAGGACTGCCCTGCGCCACGTGGAATCCGTTCCACAACCGTGCCAGAACTCGGGAATCGGTTCCACACTCTCGTGTACACTATTCGACGCGAGTGGTCACATTCCTCCCGTCAGGGTTAGCCGTGAGAGGTCGGGCCGTGTGCGCGTGAGGCAGGGCGAGCGCGGCAAGTACCGTTCCGTCGCTCAACGGGTGTCATACCCAGGGGGAACGAGCTCCTGGCCGGACCCACTGCCAGTTGACCTGCTGGGACTTGGTGGGTCTGGATGCCGGAAGTTCACGGGTCCCGGAGCAGGGTAGCAAGGCAGGGGTTATGGTAGGACACAAGGAGGACGGCTGCCGGAAACGGAGAGAGCGGCACTTGCCTGCCGCTCTCACACTTCCGTCCTGCCCGATTTACGTGCTGCCCGTATGTTCAAGCTCTGGGGGCGGTCCCCTGCAGCCACTGGGCGACCGAGTTGACGTCCTCGGGCCGGGCCGAGGGGTGCTTGTACCAGCCCTTGTCCTCCATGAACTTGTACAGTTCGTAGGCCATGCCCAGGTGCTCGGAAGCCTGCGAAAGGAGGTCGTTGCGCAGGTTGGGGTTGGAGGCTTCCGCGGCGGCCATGGTGGCCCGGGTGGCGAAGTACTTGCAGTCCTTCAGGCAGTCGCTGGCGATGTCGCGATCGGAGAAGATGCGTTCTGGGCTGCGGGCACCAAACTCGCGGGTCACGGGGCCCCCGATGGTGCCGACCTCTACGTCGGTGCCGCCCAGGCGCCCGTGGACGCCCAGGTGCCCTTCCAGCTTCCGGACGTTGTTGCGGAAGCGGTTGGAGTGGCTGTCGATCATGCTCCGCAGCCTGGGGTCCTGACACTGGTCCGAAAGGATGGTCAGCTTCCGCGCGGCGTCCTGCTGCTCCCTGATCATCTCGCTCAGTTCCGTGAGTTCCCTCTGGGTTGGCATTTCCCCACCTTCCTTTCCCGTGGTGATACCGTCAGTTATGCTTTCCCGGCCAGCCCTGTTTATTCGCACCATGGCCCCGCCCAGGAGGAATAGGCAGCCTGCTGGCCGTAATCCTCAATGAAGCGGCAGAGCCAGTGCGCGGCCGCGGGCGCCCGTCTGGCGAGGGTGCACCAGTTGGGCCGCGAGGGTGCCGGCCGGTGCATGACGGTGCCTATCGCGCGATGTTGCTCGTGGAGGGTTGTCGGTATGGCGAAGAAGCGCGTCATGTTCCTCTGTACCGGCAATTCATGCCGCAGCCAGATGGCGGCGGGGTTCGCCCGTCACCTGGGCGGTGACAGGTGGCAGGTATACAGTGCCGGCCTGGAGCCCGCCGGGCTCAATCCCCGGGCGGTGGAGGTGATGAGAGAACTGGGGATAGACATCTCGGGGCAGGTCTCCAGGGCCATCGATCCCGACCTCTTGCGTTCCATGGATCTGGTGGTTACTCTGTGTGGTGACGCCCGCGACCGGTGCCCCGTGACCCCTCCCCACATCCGCCGCCTGCACTGGCCGCTTCCCGATCCGGCCCGGGCGGAGGGGACGGAGGAAGAGATCATGGCCGTGTTCCGCCGGGTGCGGGACGAAATACAAGAGCTGGTTGCTCAACTGTTGCAGGAGGTGGCAGAGTGAACTTCGCCTTTGCGGGGGAAAGACAAACGCCGGCCCTGGACTGGCTGGCGGCGGGGCTGGAGGATGTGCTGCGCCGGCACGGTCATACCCTTGTGGACGCCGGCAGCGACGACATCCGGCTGGTGCTCAACTTCACGCGGGCGGAGCGGCCGGAACCCTACCGGCGCCGGTCGCAGGCGACTTTCGTGGTCTCCGTCATCCAGGTGCCGGAGAGACCGGCCGACATCCTCAGGGCTGCCTACCCGTTACTGGTGCAGTCGCTTTCCAACCTCCTGATCTACGTGGTGGGCGAAGAGCGGGCCGTCCGGGAGACATACTTCGTAACCCTGGAACGGGGCTACTATCCACTGGCCGTTGAGCCGGGGGACGCCGCCTACTTTGCCCGTATATACGAGCGCCTGGCACCGCTGGCCTCCTCGCGGCTGGTGATCAGGAACGAGTTCGTGCCCGACCTGCCCCCGGAACTGTGGAACGGGGACGAAGTCACCGAGCAATTGCGCTGGGCGAGCAGGAAGCTGGAGGAACTGGATCTGCTCCCCGCCCCGTTCCCCATCCGGGAAATCCTCTCCGAGAGGGATTTCCGGCACGTGCAGCACCTGTACGGGATCGGGGGCCTGAGTTACGGGAACCTGAGCGCCCGCCACGGACCCCGCAGTTACTGGATGAGCGCCAGCGGGGTGAACAAGGCCCGCCTGGAGACAATCGGGCGCGACATCCTGCTGGTGACCGGATACGACCCCGAGAAAAACGCCATGATCCTGAGTGTTCCCCCGCACGTGGAACCGCGACGGGTTTCGGTGGACGCCATTGAGCACTGGATGATATACACCACCCACCCCGAGGTGAAGGCCATCGTCCACGTGCACGCCTGGATGGATGGTGTTCCTTCCACCGAAGTGAACTACCCGTGCGGCACCTACGAGCTGGCCTGCGCGGTGGCCGACCTGGTGAGCAGGAGCCCCGACCCCGCCTGCGCGGTGGTGGGGCTGAAGAACCACGGCCTCACCATCACCGGCCGCAGCCTGCCGGAGATATTCGGACGGATCGAGGGCAAGATACTGCGCCAGGTGCCCATGTCCTGAGCGGTTCAGGCCGATGGCAGCCTGACCTCTCCCCTGACCGTTATCACAACCTCGTCTGTGGGGATGCTGGCTCCTGCTCGGGCAAGGGCCTGTCGCACTACGTACGTCATGCCGAAGCAGCAGGGGACTTCCATGTGCACCACGGTGATGCGCTCCGGGTGTGCCGTGCCCACGATGGCCGCCAGCTTCTCGATGTAGGCCGGGACATCGTCGAGCTTGGGGCACCCCACCAGCAGGGCCCGGCCGGGCAGGAAGCGGCGGTGGAAATCGGGGCAGGCGAAGGCGGTGCAGTCGGCCGCCACCACCAGGTCCGCGTTCTGGAGGAACGGGGCTCCCGGCGGCACCAGGTGAATTTGCAGGGGCCAGTTCCCCAGCGTAGATGACAGAGCCCTCACGGCCGCGCCCGGGCATCCACAGGGCAGCTCCGGTGCGGGAGGCGCCGCCCCATGCTCCATCACAGGTTCTGCCCTGTCTTCCACCATCGTTGCTGCGTGCGCGGAAGTTCGGGGGGGTGCGTGATCCGCGGGGTGGGGCGGGGCGAAGGGGTCAGCCTCCCGTTCCTCGACGGTGATGGCGCCCTGCGGGCAGTGGCCCAGGCACGCACCCAGGCCGTCACAAAGGCGGTCATCCACGAGGCGGGCCTTGCCGTCAACGATCTTCAGGGCCCCTTCCGCGCAGGCGGGGATGCACAACCCGCAGCCGTTGCACTTTTCCTCGTCAATCCTCACGATAAGCCTCTTCATTTTCCTGCTCCTTTCTCGCCGGCGGGAGGGGAGTCGAGCTGGTCCCGCTCCCGGCGGGGTGGCATTCCTCTGGCGATTTCCCCCAGACACTGTTGGGCGTAAGCGCACCAGGCGGCACAACCGGGGTCGAAACGGGGGTTGAAGACCCGGCTGCCGCAACGTGGGCAGCACACGGATATGTCGTCTTTCCAGAACTCCAGGGTGTTGCCGCAGTGGGGGCAGGGGTGCTCGAATATGTCGGCGGGCATCCAGAAACGCCTGTCCTGGCCGGGGCATCGCATGGACACGGCAGATCACCACCTGCGGATTCCTAACCAAGTTAGTTATAAATCTTCCTCGTGCCCCTGTCAATACCTGCGGGAGTCTATCTGCCCTTTTCCCCTGGTTTTGCGCTTGATTTTGCTTCGGGCAGGGAGTACATTAGCAACCGATGAGGTTAGGAATCAGGTGATTAGTGATTGCTGGTAACCAGGAAAGCAGAGTATGCCATCGCCGCGCTGGTGGATCTGGCCCTCCAGGAAGGGAGAGAGCGGGTGCCCTCCCGGGAGATCGCTCGGCGGCAGGGCATTCCCGTCAATTTGATCGTCCAGTTGCTCGGGCGCATGAGAGAGGCGGGGTGGGTGGAGGCAGCGCGAGGGCCGGCGGGCGGGGTGCGACTGGTGCGCGATCCTGGCGAGATCTCGCTGCGCCAGGTGATCGAGTTCTTTGAAGGGCCAGTGGGCATCACCCGGTGCCTGGTGTACGAGGGAAGTTGCCAGAACCAGCCCACCTGCCCCTTGCGGGGGATCTGGGCCCGCGCCCAGGCGCGGATGCTGGAGGTGCTCGACAGTACCACCATCCGCGACCTGGCCGAGGCGCGGCGCGTGCTGGAGCGCGCCGGGTCTTGACGGATGGGCGGGGGACGTGCTATCAAGTTGCGATAAGGGGAGTAGCCCCCCGCACCAGCGGTTGTTGCCGCAACTGCGGGGCGCCGGGACCGTCAGCACGGAGTAATCCCGGCCCGGCGATGGCAAGGGCGAGACCTTCCGGGCCTCTGGCCGCGGGGGGTCTTTTTTGTTCCGATCATCGCCGGCTGCTCGCCCGGGGAATCATGTAATGGAGGTACACGAGGTGAAGCGTTTCTTGCCCGTGGTGCTGGCCTTCCTGGCCGCCATGCCCTGGATCGTGCTTCGGCTGATCGGGTACCACTACAGCCCTCCGGTGACGGCGGCCCTATCGGGGCTGGCAATCCTCGGTGCCGCCTTCCTTCTCTCCTGGGCAGCCGAGGTGGCCCAGCTGGAGATATCGGCCGCGCTTGCCGTGGCTATCCTGTCGCTGATCGCTGTACTGCCGGAGTATTCGGTGGACATGTACTTCGCCTGGCAGGCGGGCAAGGATCCCACCTACGCCCAGTACGCCGCCGCCAATATGACCGGGGCCAACCGGTTGCTCATCGGGCTGGGCTGGAGCACCGTACTCCTTCTTTACTGGTGGAAGTCGAAAAAGCCGGTTCTCCACTTCGAAAGGAAGGACGCGGTGGAACTGGGCGCCCTCACGATCGCCACCGTGTACGCCTTCCTGCTTCCCATCAAGGGAACCCTCTCCCTCCTGGATAGCGTCATCCTGATTGCCATCTTCGTCATGTACATCCGGGCCACATCCCGACAGGGGGTGGAGGAACCGGAACTGATCGGCCCCGCCGAGGCGCTTGCCGCATTGCCCCGGGGGCCCAGGCGGGCCGTTACGGTGGCCATGTTCCTCTACGCGGCCTTCGCCATCTTGATGTCGGCGGAATGCTTTGCCGAAGGCCTGGTGGAGACGGGTACCATGCTGGGCATCGACGAGTTCTTCCTAGTGCAGTGGCTGGCACCCCTGGCCTCGGAGGCCCCCGAGTTCATAGTGGCGGCCCTCTTCGCTCTGCAGGGGCGAGCTCACCTGGGTGTGCGCACCATGATTTCTTCCAAGGTCAACCAGTGGACCCTGCTCATCGGCATGCTGCCCCTGACCTACGCTGTTTCCACCAGCAGTATCCATCCTCTGGTTCTGGACCACCGCCAAGTGCAGGAAGTGCTTCTCACCGTGGCCCAGAGCGCCTTCGCCATCGCCGTCCTGGCCAACATGGACTACACGGTGGGGGCAGCCCTGGCCCTCATGGTGCTGTTTGTGAGCCAGCTTCTGACCCCGCACCTGCACTTCGTGTTCAGCATCATCTACCTGTTCCTCACTGCGGGGTTGCTGGTTGTGCAGAGGAAACGCGTGGCGGGCGTGGTCATGGCCGTGGGCAACATCCTCCGCCCGGGCGTCGTCCCTGCGGGGGAAGGGGAAACCGCATCCGGGGCTCCCGAACACGTCACTGAGTAGCGCGGTGCGATCGCGGGCTACCGGCTCGCGGATGACGAGTGACCCCCGGCCTTTCGCCGAGCCGCGTGTCGCTGTTCTGGCCGGCTACTGGCTACCGCTGCCGCCCTGCGCCGCGCTGGCTGGAATTCCCGCCGCGAATGGAGTAGAATTGGGGACGAGCCTGGCAGGTATTGCCGGGCCCGATTTCCTCCGGGGGCTATGGGATGAGGGCCAGCCTGCGCGGCAGGATCATGGGCGGGTACGTGCTCATCACGGCCCTGGCACTGGTCGTGGGGATGTGGTCGGCTTTCAACTACGTCCGCTTCTCGGGCCAGTTGAACGCCATGATGGTGCAGAACTACCGCAGTGTGGTGGCAGCCACCCATATGGTGGCGGCACTGGAGAGACAGGACAGTGCGGCCCTCATGTTGCTGCTCGGCGACCCGGAGTCAGGGGCACTGTTCGAGCGGGCCCGGACGGATTTCCTGGGATGGCTGGCCCGGGCAGAAGATAACGTCACCCTGCCCGGAGAAGGGGAAGTGGTGGCCCGCATCCGGGCGCGCTACCTGGATTACTGCCGTGCCCTGGAGACCATCTGGGGAGACCGCGACCACGCCCTGCCGGCAGACACCGTGAGTGCGGCCTATCGAGGCCTGGTGTTGCCGCGGTTCGATGCCGCCCGCCAGGCCTGCTGGGAACTCTTCGCCATGAACGACCAGGCCATGAGCAACGTGCAGGCCCGCATGACTGCGGCCAGCGCTCGGGCCGCCTGGTCCACCCTGCTGGTGGGGGTGATGGCTCTGGTGATGGCCGTGGTGCTGGGATTCACGGTGTCAGAGGTTATTGCCCGTCCCGTGCGGCGCCTAGCCGAATCCGCCCGCCGGGTGGGGGAGGGGCACCTGGATGAAACCATAGAGGTGCGGGGCCGGGACGAGGTCGGGCTGCTGGCTGCTGAGTTCAATGCCATGGTGGAAAAACTACGGGAAGTGCGGGCCTCCAACGTGGCCCGCCTGGCGGCCAGCCGGCGCAAGCTGGAGGCGGTCATAGACGCCATCGGGGATGGTCTGGTGGTAACCGACACCGCCCTGCGCATCGAATCAGCCAACCCCGTGGCCCAGGAAGTGTTCGGATGGAAGGGGGACGACCTGGCCGGTCGGCCTTTTTCGCACGTGGTGCATGATGCCCGGCTGGTGGAACTGGTGGAGCGCGAGGCGGCCCGGGCTTCCTCCCCTCCGGATGGCGAACCCAGCGAGCCGGTACTGGTTGAGCACGCTCGGGGCGGGAGACGCCGCTGCTACCTGGCGGAGGCCACCGCTGTCCGGCTCGGCGAGGAGGTGCTCGGGGTGGTGCTCCTACTCCGGGACGTAACGGCCGTGGAAGAAGTGGAGCGGTCCCGGTCCCGGTTCATGTCGGCCATTTCTCACGAATTGCGTACTCCTCTGGCATCGCTGACCATGGGGATCGGCCTCCTGGCCGAGAGCAAGGTCTTGCGGGGATGCCCCAGGGAGGCGGAGCTGGTGGACATCCTGAAGGAGGACTCCCGGCGGCTCTCCCGCCTGGTGGACGAACTCTTCGAGTTGAGCAGGTTGCAGTCGGGGCAGTTGCCCCTTAGCTTTACCCGGGTGGAGGTGGCGGAGATGGTAGAGAGCGCCACCCTGCCTTTCGTGGCCCAGGCCGAGGCCCAGGGGGTGGAGTTGCGCCGGGAGGTCCCCGCCGGTTTGCCAGCGGTGCGTGCCGATCGAGAGAAGGTGACCTGGGTGATTTCCAACCTGGTGGCCAACGCCCTGCGCTACACACCGGCCGGGGGCCGGATCGCCGTATCCGCGGAGCCCCACGGGGCTATGGTCTACGTCAGCGTTGCCGACACCGGGATCGGCATCCCCAGGGAGAAGCAGGAGGCCATCTTCCAGCCTTATGTTCAGTTGGAGGACAGGGCCGGGGGAGGTGCGGGCCTGGGCCTGGCCATTTCGCGGGATATCGTGCGTGCCCACGGGGGCCGTCTCTTTGTGGAAAGCGAACCTGGCCGGGGCAGCAAGTTCACGTTCAGCCTCCCTGTGGAGCCTTGAATGCAGGAGGTGGGACCGTTGGCCAGGATCCTGGTGGTGGATGACGAGAAGAACATAAGGGTGACCCTGCAACAGTGCCTGGCGGATGCCGGGCACGAGGTGGACCTGGCGGTGAGCGGGGAACACGCCCTGGAGAAGCTGGAGAAGGGCGAATACGATCTGGTGCTGCTGGACATCAAGCTTCCCGACATAGACGGGGTGGAGGTGCTGCGCCGCATCAAGCACCGCCGGCCGGAGCAGGCGGTGGTCATGATCACCGCTTACGGTACCATCGAGACGGCGGTGGAGACCATGAAGCTGGGGGCGCTGGACTACCTGCAGAAACCCTTCACCCCCGAGGAAATCCGGAACGTGGTCGCCACGGTGCTGGCGAGGGAGCGGGTGACGGAAGAAGAAGCGGAGCAGTCGTTCCGGGCCGCAGTGGAGTACGCCAAGGCCTGCATTGCCCGTTCCCGCCCCGAGGACGCCATCCCTCACCTCAAGCGTGCGGTCTCGCTGAATCCCAACCATCCCGAGGCGTACAGTCTGCTGGGGCTGGTGGCGGAGCTGCGGGGGGACGTGCTGGGAGCCCTCAAGATGTACCGGGCGGCGCTGGCGGTGGACCCGGGATACCGTCCGGCCCTGTCCAACCTGGAGCGCGCCACCGGTTGGCGATATACGCCGCCTGCCCCGCAGCTCTGATTTTCCGGCGGCGAGGGAGAAGATGCGGCTCGGCCGGTCAAGCGAAGAGCCCTGAGTTTGGCTGACGAGCGAAGGGCGTGGCGAGGGAAGGGGCGAGCATGTACATCATAGTGGCAGGATGCGGGAGCCTGGGGGCGGAACTGGCACGCACCCTGGCCGACGAGGGGCATGACGTGGTGGTGATCGACCGGGACCGGACCGCTTTCGAGCGGTTGGGTCCTGGTTTCGACGGGGTCACGGTATCGGGAACCGCCATCGACGCGGACGTTCTGCGACAGGCGGGGGCCGACCGGGCGGACGCCCTGGCGGCGGTGACGGGCAGCGACCAGGTCAACCTTATGGTGGGGCAGGTGGCTTCCCGGCTGTTTGGCCTGCGCCGGGTGGTGATACGGGTTTCCGATCCCCAACTGGAAGAGACATACCGTCGCCTGGGATTTCAGACCCTGCGCCCGGGGAAGTCCGCGGTGGCCCAGGTGCGGTGCCTGCTTGGCGCCGGGGCGCTCATGCACCTTCTGGCCCTTGGCACGGGTGACGTGGAACTGGTGCAGTTTGCAGTCCGTCCCTCGCTGGCCGGGGAGCCGCTGGAGCGACTGGTGATTCCGGGCAAATGCCACCCCGCGGGGGTAGTGCGACGGGGGAGGGTGCTCCTGCCGGGTCCCGATCTCCGCCTGGAGGAAGGAGACGGTGTCTTGGCGCTCATCCGCCTGGACGCCCGTGCCGCGGTCTTGGCCTGGATCCATGAAGAGCCATAGAGGGATGCCCGGGGGAGGATCAGGCATGCGAGTGGTGGTGGTAGGGGGAGGCAAGGTCGGGTTCTACCTGGCGCGCACACTCCAGGAGAAGCATCACCAGGTGAGCGTGGTGGAGAAGAATCCGCGACGGGCGGTCATGCTGGCCGAGCAGCTTCCCGTGCTGGTGATCGCCGGTGACGGGACCAACCCCGCTTACCTTGCCGACGCGGGGGCCGATCGGGCCCAGGTGCTGGCGGCCGTCACCGGGCTGGACGAGGTCAACCTGGTGGCATGCCAGGTGGCCCGGGAGGAGTTCGGGGTGCCGCGCACCATCGCCCGGGTGAACAACCCCAAGAACCAGCATGTGCTGCAACAACTGGGCGTGGACATAGCAGTATCGAGCACGTCCATCATCGCCCGCTTCATCGAGCGGGAGACCAGCATGGGTGCCCTGCGGGAACTGCTCACCTTTCACCGGGGCGAGATGGCCCTCGTGGAAGCACAGCTGGACGAAGGTGCGCCAGCTGCCGGGCGGACAGTCAGGGAGCTGGCCGCTCACCTGCCCGCGGATTCGGTCCTGGTAGCGGTGGTGCGGGGCGAGCACGTGGTATTCCCGCGGGGAGATACCGTTCTGCTTCCCCACGACGGGGTGCTGGCCCTCACCACCACGGAGAGGGAAGAGGCCCTCATGCGCGCCCTGGTGGGCAGGGGGGCAAAGGCTGCCAGCACTCGCCGCCCGGGTGGCGGCACGACCCGGGCCGATGGGCCCGCGGCCGGTGGTGGCGCCGCGCTCGACGGGCCCGCACCGGGCGGTGGTAGCTCCCGGCCCCGGCCGGTTGCGCCCGGGTGGAGAGGGTGAGCGAACGTGAGCCTGGCAGGGCGTGCGGCTGAGCGATTGGTGCCCAAGCGCCCCCTCTGGAATGGCGTGGCGGGCATCCTTGTGGAAGTGGGCGCGGTTGCCCTGTATCTTTTGGTGCTCTTCGTCCTTTGTGCGGTGGTGACCCGGATGTGAGCCGGCAAGACCTGGCGACCGTGGGGCTCCAGACCGGTCGGGTGCTGTGGGGTGTGGCGGCCCTGATGGTCATCCCCATGCTGGTGGCGGTGGCCTCCCGCGAATGGGCGGTGGTGGCCGACTTTCTCAGCGGGGCCGGGGTGGCCCTGGTGGGGGGTTCGGCCCTGGTCATCTTCTGCCGGCGCACTCCCCGGAGGGTAACCTGGACCCAGGGGATGGTCACCGTGGCCGTTTCTTGGTTGGTGGCCATGGTGATATGCGCCATCCCCAGTTGGTTGAGCGGTCACTACGGTTCCTTCGGCGATGCCTGCTTCGACGTCATGAGCGGGTTCACCACCACCGGCCTCGTTCTGATTCAGGACCTCGACCATGTCTCCGACGGCCTCAACACCTGGCGGCATCTGCTGTCGTACCTGGGAGGCCAGGGAATGATTGTCCTGGCCCTCACTTTCCTGGCGCGGGGGCTGCCGGGCGGATACAAGCTCTACGTGGGGGAGGGCAAGGACGAGCGACTGCTGCCCAGCGTCGTCCACACTGCCCGCGCCATCTGGGGGATCAGCCTGGTGTACCTGGCATTGGGTACGCTGGTGCTGAGCATGATCGCCTGGCGCGAGGGCATGGCCCCTTACCGGGCCTTCCTGCACGGCATGTGGGTGTTCATGGCTGCCTGGAGCACGGGTGGTTTTGCTCCTTACAGCCAGAGCATCCTTTTTTACCACAGCGCCCCCTTCGAAGTGGCCACCATGGTGTTCTTCGTCCTGGGCTCATTGAACTTCGGCCTTCACCATGCGGTGTGGACGGGAAACCGGCGCGAGGTGCTGCGCAACCTGGAAACCCAGGCCTTTGCCGCCACCTCCACCGCGCTGTCCCTGATGGTGCTGGGGGTGCTGGCCGCCCGGGGCGTGTACACTTCTGCCGTGGATCTGTTCCGTAAGGCGGTATATCAGGTCCTCTCCGCCCACACAACCACGGGATTCATGACCGTGTATCCCGCCCAGATCCCGGGGCAGTGGGGTGACCTGGCCCTGCTGGGACTGACTCTGGCCATGGTACTGGGCGGGTCCGCCAGCTCCACCGCCGGTGGGTTCAAGGGCATCCGGGTGGGGCTGGCGGTCAAGACCCTCTCCCATGAGGTGCGCCGGCTGCTGGTGCCGGAATCTGCCCTGGTGGTCACCAGGTTTCACTTTTTCCGGGATTTCACCCTGGAGGGTCATCACGTGCGGGGGGCACTGTTCATCATGGGTCTGTACAGTCTGACGTTCGCGGTGGCAGCCACCGCTACCGTGGCGGCTGGATATCCCCTCGACCGTTCCCTTTTCGAGGCGGCGTCCGCCACCGGGAACGTGGGTCTCACGGTGGGCATCACTTCTCCCACCATGCCCTGGTTTCTCAAGGCGCTGTATGTGGTGGTGATGTGGGCGGGGCGGCTCGAGTTCATGGCGGTCCTGGTACTCCTGGGATACGCGGTCTACCGGCGGAGGCTACCTTGATGATCGGGCGCAGGCTGGGGACGCGGATACTGCTGACTGTCGGCCTGCTATGCTGGCTTGTGGGGGCTGTATTACCGGCGACAGGGGCGGCCGGCGCCGGGCCCGCGGGGGGAGGGTCCTTTCCTGGCGAGGATACCGTCCTTACTCCCACCGGCCTTACTTCGGACCCCGGCAGGTACCACGGAAAGCCGGTGACGCTGAAGGGGGAAGTGATCGGGAGCGTCATGCGCCGGGGCGACCACGTCTGGCTGAACGTGGGGGACGGCGTGTCAGCGGTGGGGGTATGGGCGCCCGCGCAGCTTGGGGAAGCGATTCGGTTCACGGGCGGCTATGCTTCCCGGGGGGACACGGTGGTGGTGACGGGACTGTTTTCTGCCGCCTGCCCCCTGCACGGTGGCGATTCCGACCTGCATGCCTTGGCGTGGTGGGTGGTGGAAAGGGGATATCGCAAGGAGTACCCCCTCCCGACCTGGAGATGGGGGCTGGCTCTCTCCCTGGCGGCGGGCGGCGCGCTCCTCACGTTGGTGGCCTGGCGGGCCTCCCGCATCTGACCGGCTATTCGGGGATGGCCCGGTGGGCGAGTCCCACGGCCACGTCGTCCAGGTGAAGGAGGCCCACCCCGGCGAATACGGCCACCGCCAGGTGCTCGCCCCCCTTGGCCACCGCGATCTTGCCCCCCACGTTAAGCCCCATGGCCCGGGTGCCCATCTGCACCATGGCCTCCCGGGTGGCACCGGCCACTGCTCCCAGGTGCAGGTGGGTGTCACGGATGACGCCCTCTCGCTTGGCGGCCACCAGTGCCCTCTCTACCGCTTTGGGGATGGTGGAGTAGAATTCTCCCCCGAAGTCCACCGCCACCGTTCGTATGCCGTGTTCGCTTAGGGTGCGCTTCAGTTCTGCCTCTTCTTCACGGGAGATGGACAGGGCCATGCGTATGGCAGCCCGGGCCACGGTCAGGTTGTCCGGTCTTGTCGACACATTAGCACCTCCCGGCTGATCTGCACGGCGGAAAGCCCGGCACTGTACCACAGGGAAGCCAATCCCAGCAGGGCACCCCCCAGGAAGGTGGCACCCGGACCCCAGGCCGCCCACAGGAGGCCTCCGGCAAAGGGAACCAGTACCCCGGCGATGTGGTTGACGGTACCACCCGCCGCCAGGGTGGACGCCAGGTCTTCGGGTGGGGCGATCTTGGCCAGGTGGCTGGAGATCGCTATCTCGAATCCGAACATGGCGCTGTCCAGGACGTAAACGCAATAGAGGAGCCGGGGGTAAGGGAGGAAGCCGTAGGCCAGGAAGAGTGGGATGATGACGGCATAGTTGAGCATGAGGCTGCGTTGCTCACCCCAGCGGTCTATGAGGCGTCCCAGTAGGGGCCGGGTGAGGATGGCCACCACGTTGGAGATGGCCATGAGCACCATCATCACGGTGAGGGGGGTGTGGTACAGCTTTACCAGGGCAAACGCGGCAAAAGTCATGTACATGTGGCGCCGGGACCCTGCCAGGAAGGTGAGGACGTAGTAGGAGATGTAGGCCCGGCGGAACAGCAGAGGGCGACGGAGTCGACCCCCACCGTCGCCCCCCTGGAAGTAGAGCGCGAGGGCCCCGGCGCAGGCTGCGCCGGCACCCAGCGCGAAGAAGGCGCTGTAATTGTAAAAGCCCAGCCCCCGGGTGAGGAACAGCACCACTCCCATGGCAAGCAAAGAGGCAGCGGCGGTGACGGAGTTCACCTGACCCAGGCGAGTGGCCCTTTCCTGCGGTGAGGCGATGCGCAGCACCATGGCGGACTGCAGGGGGTAAAATAGGTGGAATCCCACCGATACCACCAGGGTAGCCACGACCAGGTGCCAGAAGGTGCTGGTCAGGGCGTACAGGCCCAGGCCCAGGGCGGTGACGAGCAGGGTGAGTGCGGTGAAGGTGGACTGGCGGAAAAACACTGCGGCCGCCCCCAGCACCACCGTGAGCAATCCCGGTATTTCGCGGATGCTCTCCACCACTCCCAACTGGTCCGCCCCGATGCCCAGCACCTGCGCCACGAAGTTGGGATATACCCCCCGCTGCACCCCCAGCGCGAACTCCAGGGCCAGGGTGGCCAGGGCCACGTTGCGGAATTCTTTGCTCACCTGAGCCTTTGCGGGAGAGGGGCCCTCAGGGCGGGCGATGGGTGAGGGCGACTTCAGGAAAGCCGTGAAGTAACGCATACCGGAATGTTCGCCGTCCGTGCTTTATTCCCTGCGCCCTGACTCGAAGAGGCGTCGGTATTCCTCCAGGGTCAGGAATACCTCGCGGGGACGGGTGCCGTCGTACGCGCTCACGAACCCGCGGGCCTCCATCATGTCTATCAGGCGGGCGGCCCGGGTGTAGCCCACCCGCAGACGCCGTTGCAGGAGGGAAGCGGACGCCTGGCGGGCTTCCACCACCACCCGCACCGCCTGCGGGAACAGGTCATCTTCCATCTCCTGGGTCTCTTCCCCGGTTTCAACCTGCAGGATACGCTGCTCAAACTGGGGGCTGGCCTGAGCAGAGCAGTGGGTGACCAGGGCTTCCAGTTCCTGCTCCGAGATATACGCTCCCTGGGCCCTGATCGGTTTGGTGGCTCCCATGGGCAAGAAGAGCATGTCGCCGCGCCCCACCAGGCGCTCGGCTCCCGGCATGTCCAGGACGATCCGAGAATCCACCTGGGAAGCTACGGTAAACGCCACCCGGGAAGGGATGTTGGCCTTGATGGTGCCCGTCACCACATCGGCGGACGGGCGCTGCGTGGCCATCACCAGGTGGATGCCCGCCGCCCGCCCCATCTGGGCGAGGCGCTGCACGGCTTCCTCTAGTTCCACGGGAGCCACCGTCATCAGGTCGGCCAGTTCGTCGATCACTACCACGATGAAGGGGAGCGCGGCCAGGGGATTGCCGTCCTTGATCATGGCCTGGTTGTAGCGTCCGATGTCCCGTACCCCGGCGTCGGCGAAGAGCCGCCAACGCTGGACCATTTCTTCTACCACCCACCGCAGCACCCCGGCTGCCTTCTTGGGCTCGGCCACCACCGGCGCCAGCAGGTGGGGAATCCCGTCGAATACGCTGAGTTCCACCACTTTGGGGTCGATGAGGATGAACTTGACTTCGTGGGGGCGGGCTTTGAAGAGGATGCTCGAGATGATGGCGTTCAGGCACACGCTCTTTCCGGAGCCCGTGGCCCCCGCGATGAGCAGGTGCAGGAGGCTATCCAGGGTGGGGACCACCGGTCGCCCGGCCACGTCCTTCCCCAGGGCGATGGTGAGCGGGGAGGGGGATTGCTGGAACTCGGGGGTCTCCAGCACATCGCGCAGGGTGACCATGGAGATCTGGCGGTTGGGGACCTCGATGCCCACGGCGGATTTGCCGGGTATCCGCGGCTCGATGCGCACGTCCGCCGCCGCCAGGGAGAGGGCGATGTCGTCGGCCAGCGCCGTGATGCGTGATACCTTGACGCCCGGCCCCGGGTGGACTTCGAACCGGGTGACGGCGGGGCCCCGGCTGACCTCCACAACTTGGGCCTGCACACCAAAGGAGGCCAGGGTTTCCTCGATCAGGCGGGCCTTGTCGGCGATCTCCCGGTCGCTGCGGGGCAGGCGCGAGCGACCCTTCTCCAGAAGAGTCAGGGGCGGCAACTGGTACAGCTGAAAGTCAAGGGTCAACTGACGTTCGTTCGCAGCCCGGGTCTGCCGGCGGGCGCCAGCATGGGGAGAGGAACCCGGTGGTGCCTGCGGGGGCTGCCCGGCCGGCACCCCCGTCGGGGGAGCCCCCTGCCCGCCGGGCACCCCGGGGGTGGCCGCCTGCCCGCCGGGTGCCCCGGGGGTGGGCGGTTCCCGGGTGGCCAACTGCTCGCCCGGCAGGGCGGGCCCCGCCACGGGAGGGGCAGGAACGGGCACATGGGCCGGCAACCCGCTGCCGGTGGGGGTCAGGGATGCTTCCTCTTCCGTCGACTCGATCAGTTCCTGCGGTACCTCCACGAAGAACAGCCGGCGCAGGCCGTGCACCAGCCTCCTCCATGCTCTGGCCGCCAGGCGGGCAGTCCGGGCAGTCAGCCCCAGTAACTGGGCGACGGTGACGTGCGTCAGGGCCAGAGCACTTGCCAGGGCAGCGGCGCTTCCCACCAGCCACGCCCCCGCGCTGCCGAAGGCCCGGGTGAGTGCCAGCCAGACTACCCGGCCCAGGACGCCCCCGCCCATACCCAGGCGGGCGGCCTCCCATTCCTGGAGGCCCGAGAAGCGGTTAACCGATAGGGCCCAGGCGTGGACAGCGGCTGCCCCCAGCAGGAGGAGTCCCGTGGCTCCCAACCAGCGTCTGACTCCGGCGAAGCCCCGATGGCGCCACACCAGGCCGGCACCCAGAAGGAGCAGGGTCGCCCCCAGGCCGTAAGCGGCATCGCCGAGCAGGAGGCGCAGGATCCGTTTCAGCCAGACCCCCACAGGTCCCGTAGATGACGGGAACCCGAGGGCGGTCATCACCAGTCCCCCGCCCACCAGGGAAGCGATACCCCAGAGTTCGTAATACAGGGCATCACGGGGCCTGGCATGCGAATCCTCTCGGTCTCCTCTACCCCTACCCCCTCTTCCCCTCTGTGTCCGGGCCCTGCCCGTGTTGCGGCGGCTCAAGGCATTCCCCCCAATATATGTTCGCAAGAGGCGACCGGATTCCTGCCACCTATCGCCTCCCGTCCCAATTCTACCCAACGTCAGTAAGGATGCAGGTAGGTGGCCGCCAGGGTGATGATCCCGACTGCCCAGCAGTAGTAGGCAAATGACCGCAGGGATCCCTGCCGCACCAGACGCAGCATCCAGCGCACGCTGATCACGCCCACCAGGGTGGCGGTTACCGCCCCCACCAGGAGTGGCGCGGCTGCGAGGGCCAGGCCGCCGCTGCCCAGGGCATCCAGGGCGTCCACGGCGGCGGCTCCCAGGATGGCGGGGATGGAAAGCAGGAACGAGAAGCGGGCGGCGGCATCCGGTTCCATCCCGCAGGCCAGGCCGGCTGCGATGGTGAGGCCGGAGCGGGAAAGCCCCGGCACGATGGCCAGCGCCTGGGCGGTGCCGACGGCCAGCGCCTGGCGTCCCCTCACCGCAAGGAGGCGGGTGCGACCCCCCGAAAGCGAGGGAGTGACGGCCAGGACCGCGCCGGTGACCAGCAGGGCCCAGGCCGCCGCACGGGGAGATGTGAACAGCCGCTCGAAGAAGTCCTTGCCCGCCAGGCCTATGACCCCGGTGGGGACCAGGGCCAGCAGGATCATGGCCAGGAGCTGGCGCTGGCTACGGCGCTGGTGGGCAAACCGAATCTGGCGAGGGGGAGGCCCGAAAATCGCGTGAAGCAGCATCTTCACGTCGGGCCACAGGGCGATGAGAACGGCCAGTAGGGTCCCCAGGTGCACGGCCACCTCGAAAGTGACACCCGGCATCTTCACCCCGGTCAGCCCCTGCAGGATTACCAGGTGGCCGGAGCTGGACACGGGGAGAAACTCGGTCAGACCCTGGACGACCCCCAGGACCGCAGCCCATGTCAGGGACACGTACCTCACCGTCCTTTTCGTTCCGGACATGAACAGCCAGGCGCCGCCTAGGAGACGGCTGTCCCATCGGGAACGGTCCCATTATAACGCGCGGGTGCGCCACAGGGCCACGGGAAGGCCGAGCAAGACCAGGAACCCCACGTAACCTGCCAGAGGGTAGATGGTTACCACCAGGCGGGGGAATCCCAGGCGGCTGGCCAGAAGTGCCAGTATTCCCATCCCCGCCAGAACCATGGCCCGCCATAGCCCCGCCCTCGTCGCCTGCCGGGGGGTCAGGCGCCGCTCCAGGGCGAACAGGTTGGCTACCGCTGTGGTGTAGATCTCGGCGAACAGGACCAGGGCGTAACCGGTGCGGGCCCATGGGGGTAGCGATCGGGCAGCCTCCAGCATGGGGATGGCCAGGGCTGCGGAATCCGGCAGGCTGCTCAGGACGGCCAGATGGACGGCCAGAGCCGCCACCCCCAATCCCATTCCCCCCAGGATACCTCCGGCCACCACCGTTCGCAAGGACTGCGTGCCTGCCCCCAGGGGCGCCAGTACCCCCAGGGAGAGGAATAGATTGTACGAGGCGTAGAGGGCTGTGGCTACCCCCCAGGAGGGGTGGGCAGCTGCCCCGGGCTGCCACCATCTCCAGCCGAGATGGATGCCTCGGGCGACGACGGTGGAAATGGAGACCGCCAGCACCGCTGTCACCAGTAGGGGCACCACCACCCTGTTCGCGGCCACCACCCCGCGCAACCCAAACGCCACCGTCGCCACTGCAGCCAGCACCAGGACCGCTGAACCCAGCCAGTTGGCGAGCCCCAGGTGTTCCTGGAACAGGGCCCCGGAGCCGGCCGTCATCACCACCATGCCTCCGAATAGCAGGAAGGCCATGGTCCCATCGAGCAAGCGCCCCACCAGCGGTCCGGCCAGGGTGAGGAGGGCGTCCCCAAAGGACCTGGCTCGGGTGCGTCTTCCCAGTTCGCAAATGGCGGCGCCGCCGGCCATGAGGAGCAGGGCGGCCAGCAGCACGCCGCCGGTGCCCCGTCCCCCGAACTGACTGAAAAAGCGTAAGACCTCCTGGCCTGAGGCGAAGCCGGCTCCTACCACTGTCCCCATGTACGTGGCTGCCACTCCCCAGAGGGACGGTCCGGCCCGGCCCGGCCGGAGCGGTGGGCGGACAGCCGCGTGCTCATCCTGTGCCAAGGTGAGTGCCTCCAGTGGGACCGCGCCAGGAGGGGCGGGCAGGGAGGCCCAGCACCCGCCGGCAAGGTAAGGGCTCCCTGGTACCCGGAGCCCCTTCACATGAATTGTAGGCCCGCAGAGCCGCGGCTATTCGCTCCGGGCTGCGTCCGGCGCCGGGGCTGTCAACGTGGGTGCCAATGTGGTACACTCGCGTCGGCGCAGATGTCGATGCGCCGGTTGAATCGCAGGTGGCAGGGGTGGGGGGAAGCGATGGGCGAGCAGGAAGCCAGGTTGCGAGAAGAGATGGTGCGTTACGGCAACCTGCTCCTCGAGCGCGCGCTGGTCACGGGGACGGGCGGGAACATAAGTGTTCGCCTTCCGGATGACAGGGGGATGTTGATCACCCCCAGCGGGATGCCTTACGCCGAGATCGGGCCGGAAGACATCGTGAGGGTGGATCTTGCGGGTAACGTGCTGGGCGGGACGCGCCGGCCCTCGATCGAGAGACTCATGCACCTGGAGATATACCGGCGCCGGCCCGATGTGGGGGCCATCGTGCACGCCCACCCTCCGTTCTGTACCGCGGTGGCGGCGTGTCGCCGGGACCTGGAGCCCATCACCGACGTGATTGCGGCCGTCTTCGGGGGTCCCGTGCGCACTTCCGCGTACGCCCGCGTGGGCACTCCCGAGTTAGCGTGCAACGTGGCTGAGGTCCTGGGCCAGGGGCGGGCGGCCCTCATCGCCAACCACGGCGCGGTGACGGTCGGGCCCGACCTGGCTTCGGCATTTGACCTCTGTATCATACTGGAATCCTGTGCCCAGGTCTTCGTTTACGCCCATCTGTTGGGGCAGCCGGTGGTCTTGCCGCCGGAGGTGGTAAGGGAGGAGAAAGAGGACCTGGCCAGGCGCTACGGGCAGCGCTGACCCGGACCCGGCTTGCCGTTTGTTCAGCGGAGCAGGGGAACCACGCGGCCGGGTTGGAGGTCAGGTCGCAGGAAGTCGGCGGGATCGGTGGAGATGAGCCTGACCACGCGGGCCTGGGTGGCGGAAATGGGCTCCACCAGCAGACGTTTTCCGTGGTAGGTTATCTCGATGATATCGCGGTCGTAACTGCGGGGATCGATCATCACCGCCTCTTCGGCCATGGGCGTCCACAACATGTGCTTCACCCCGGCTGTCGTGTTTTAGCACCGTCCTGTTGTGGGGCGGACGAGGTCGGGGGAACGTCACCGGCGGGGGCCGGGGGTGCGGGAACGTTGCCGGCGGGGGCTGGCTGGCCTGCGGCACCTTGCGGCCGGTCTCGTCCGGGGTTCTTGGCCTGGTGTTTCCTCTCGGCAATGAGATCCTCCAGCCTGGCCAGGGCTTCCTGGAGCCCGCCCACCTCGTCTATAAGGCCCACGTCCACGGCGTCCTTGCCCACCAGCACCGTGCCGATGTCGCGGGCGAGTTCCCCGGTGCGGAACATCAATTCGCGGTACTTTTCTTCGCTGATGCGGGAGTGGCTTACGACGAACTTTACCACCCTGTCCTGCATTTTCTCCAGGTACTCGAAGGTCTGGGGGACCCCTATGATCATGCCGCTGAGTCGGATGGGATGGACCGTGACGGTGGCGGTGCTGGCGATGAAGGAGTAATCGCACGCGATGGCCAGGGGCATCCCTATGGAATGGCCTCCTCCCAGGACCAGGGAAACCCGGGGTTTCTTCATGGAAGCCAGCATCTCGGCGATGGCCAGCCCGGCCTCCACATCCCCACCCACGGTATTGAGGATCACCAGGAGTCCTTCTATGGAATCGCTCTGCTCGACGGCCACCAGCTGGGGGAGGACGTGCTCGTACTTGGTGGTCTTGTTCTGGGAAGGGAGCAGGATGTGCCCCTCGATCTGACCCACAACCACCAGACAGTGGATGTTGCTGGGCACACCGGGCACGGAACTGTCCTCGGCCCAGGCGGCCACGGGACCGGGAGCGGGTTTGTCGGGGGTGCGCCGGCGCTTCCCTGCTCTTGGGGCAGGCGCGGGCGTCGTTCCGGGTGCGACGGGCCCCGGCGCCGCCCCGGGTGGTTCCCGTACGGGAATCGTCGTGCCCAGCCGTGTCCTGTCTGCCACTGTACCCCTCCCCAGGCCTGCAGGTGAAGCCAGGGGTTATTATCCCCCGCATGCTGCGGTTTGTGGCCTGGTACGTACGGGAGACGCGCTGCCTCCCGAGGCAACGCGGGGTCTTGTCAGGAAGGCCTTCTTGTCTGTATAATGCCGCGCAAGGAGGACGGCAGTTTCCTCTCCCCGGCCCGAGCGGGCGGCAGGTTGCGCAATCCGGGCGGGCGGGGCAAATACGGCGGTAGGACGGTAGGGCGGTAGGGGCCGGCGGCAGTGCGCATCGCACCCCCTACGGGGTGTTTTGTGTTATCTGGCCCTCCGTGCGCCGCGGGGAGGTGTTCTCTTGCGGAGGCGAGGCGTTTTGTTGCGTGGGGTGCGAGGAGCTATTTTGATCCCGGACGATGCCGGAGGGGGACGCGCGGCAGTGCAGGAACTGCTGCGGGCCCTGGTGGACGCGAACGGAATCCTGTTGGAGGATCTGGCAGCCGCGCTGTTCAGCCTTCCCCCGGAACTGGCCGGGTTGCGGGCAGCACAGGCAGCCCGCGAGATGGGGTGGGATCATGTTCCCCTCTTTGAGTTGAGCCAGCCCGCCCGTGCCGATGACCTGCCCCGCTGCCTGCGGGTGCTGCTCTTGTGGAACACCGACCGTTCCCAGGGCGACGTCCGCCACATCTATCTGGGAGAGGCAGTCCGGCTGCGCCCGGACCTGGTCTGTGGGGAGGAGGAGGAACGGTGATCGTAGTCATGCTACCCTCTGCTACGGCGGAGCAGACGGACAGAGTGGTCGGAGAGGTACGCAGCCGGGGCCTGGAAGCGCACGTTTCCCGGGGGGAAAAGTGCACCGTCATCGGGGTGGTAGGGAACACTGCAGACATCGACCCCGAAGATCTGGGTGCCCTGCCGGGCGTCGAGCGGGTGGTGAGGGTGATGAAACCCTACCGGCTGGCTCATCGCGAGGCCCAGCCGGGGGGGACGCGGGTCACGGTACGCTGGAACGGCGGCAGCGTCACCGTGGGAGGAAAGGAGATCGTCCTGGCGGCGGGACCCTGCGCGGTGGAGGATGAGCAGGGCCTGCTGGAGACGGCCCGGGCCGTGAGGCGCTCAGGGGCAGTTATGCTGCGGGGAGGGGTGTTCAAGCCTCGCACCTCTCCGTACAGCTTCCAGGGCCTGGGGCGGGAGGGATTGCTCATGCTGGCCCGTGCCCGGGAGGAGACCGGCCTGGCCATTGTGACCGAGGTCATGGCTCCCGAACAGGTCCCCCTGGTGGCGGCTTACGCGGATATGCTGCAAATCGGCACCCGCAACATGTTCAACTACCCGCTCCTGAAGGCGGCGGGCAGAACCTCCCGCCCCGTGTTGCTCAAGCGGGGGATGATGGCCACCGTGGAAGAGTGGTTGCTGGCGGCCGAGTACATCCTGGCGGAGGGGAACCCCAACGTGATCCTGTGCGAGCGGGGGATCCGGACTTTCGAAGGGTTCACCCGTAACACCCTGGATCTGAGCGCGGTACCGGTGGTGAAATCCCTTTCTCACCTGCCGGTGTGGGTTGACCCCAGCCACGGGACGGGCCGGGCCGATCTGGTGATCCCCATGGCCCGGGCAGCCGTGGCCGCCGGGGCCGACGGGTTGCTGGTGGAGGTGCACGGTTCTCCGGCCGCGGCTCGCTCCGATGGTGCCCAGTCTCTCACGCCGGACCAATTCGACCGCCTGGTGGAAGAGTGCCGGGCAGTGGCCGGGGCACTGGGGCGCAGCCTGGCGACACCCTGCGTTGACGTTGCCTGCCAGGAGGCGGCCGGATGATGGGCGGCGGTGATCCTCACTTTAGCTGGAAGGGGCGGCCCGTCGGGGTGGTCGGTCTGGGCCTGATGGGAGGGTCGTGGGCGGGGGCGGCCCGCCCACTAGTGGGGACCCTGCACGGTTGCGATCGGGCCCCGGAAGCGAGGGCGGGCGCCCTGGCCCGGGGGCTCGTCGATGCCGCCTGGGAGGCACCCGGTCCCTGGCTGGGGCATTGTGACCTGGTGGTGCTGGCGGTGCCCCCCGGGGTTGCAGGCGAGATGGCCAGGTCCTGCCTCGACTACATGAAGGCTGGGTCCATCCTCACCGACGTATGCAGCGTCAAGGAAGCGGTGGTCGCAGAGGTAGCACCCCTGTTGGAGGGAAGAGGAGTGAGCTACGTTCCCGGACACCCCCTGGCGGGAAAGGAAAGGTCTGGCCTCGATGCCGCCTGCCCCGATCTCTTCCGGGGGGCTCCCTACGTGTTGTGCGATCCCTTGCCCTCCGGGAGGGCGGAGCCCGCCTGGCAGGCACTGGCCGTCCTGGTACGGGCCATGGGGGCGCGACCCGTGCGTGTTGGGCCTGATGATCACGACCGCCTGGTGGCAGCTTCCAGCCACCTGCCCTACCTGGTGGCGGTGGCCATGACCCGGGTGGTGGGGGCAGTGCAGGCAGGGGGAGTGCCCGCCACCGCCCTGGTTTCCTCCGGGTTCCGAGATACCACCCGGGTGGCCCTGTCGCCCCCCGACCTGTGGGCCGACATCCTGGTGCGCAATCCGGCCCTGGGCGAGGTCGCCCGGATGGTGCTGGCCGAGCTGCAGATGATCCTCGGGGTCGTCCGGGAAGAACCGGGTGGACTGGCCCGTCTGCTGGAAGAAGGCCGGGCCGTGCGCGACCAGATAGACCGGCAGCGTCCGGAATATGAGCGACACGGGCTGCCCCGGACCCGGGACTGCCGGCCGAAGGGTGGGGAGGGATCAACGTGAGCCAGGTTACGGTATATCCGGCCGGGGTTGGCCTGCAGGGAACC
This sequence comes from Bacillota bacterium, assembly GCA_040757085.1. Classification (NCBI taxonomy): domain Bacteria; kingdom Bacillati; phylum Bacillota; species Bacillota bacterium. Next base: position 36,384 of record JBFLXJ010000029.1, read on the forward strand.
CTGGAACTCCCCGGCGACAAATCCATTTCCCACCGCGCCGCCATCCTGGCGGCCATGGCGGACGGGACGTCTTCCATCGGAGGATTCTCGCCCAGCGATGACTGCGGCCGGACCGTGTCCGCCCTGCAGGCTATGGGGGTGGAAATCGAGCGGCGCGGGGACAGCCTCACCGTCAGGGGAACCGGTGTGGCCTGGCGGGAACCGGCCGGGGTAGTGGACCTGGGGAACTCGGGCACCAGCATGCGTCTTCTCGCGGGCGTGCTGGCGGGCGTGCCGGGATTCCGGGTGCTGGATGGAGATGATTCCCTGCGGCGCCGCCCCATGGGGCGGGTGGTGCATCCCCTGCGCAGCATGGGGGCAGACATCGACGGGCGGCAGGAGGGTAATCTGGCTCCCCTGGCCATTCGAGGCCGGGCCCTCACGGGAAGGGAGTTCACCCTCCCCGTGGCCAGCGCCCAGGTGAAATCCTGCCTCTTGCTGGCGGGCCTGCTGGCCGATGGGGAAACCTGGGTGGAGGAGCCCCTGCGCACCCGCGACCATACTGAACGCATGCTGCCCCTGGCGGGAGTCACCGTGAGCAGCAAGGGTAGGGCGGTGGGCGTGCGGGGTCCCTGCCGTTTGCGTCGCTTTGAGGTGCACGTGCCCGGGGATCCCTCCGCGGCGGCATTCCTGGTGGTGGCATCCTGCCTGGTGCCGGGCAGTCGCGTGGTCCTGCGGCGGGTGGGGCTGAATCCCCACCGCACCGGCTTTTTGCGGGTGCTGGCCCGCATGGGTGCCCGCCTGCGGGTGGTGCCGGGAGACGGCGCAGGGGCCGGGGGCGAACCCGTGGGTGACCTGGAGGTACTCAGCGCCCGGCTGCAGGCCACCGAGATCGGGCCGGAGGAAATTCCGTCCCTCATCGACGAACTGCCCGTGCTGGCGGTGGCCGCCTGCGCCGCCAGCGGCGTCACCCGGGTTCGGGGCGCCTCCGAACTGCGGGTGAAGGAGAGCGACCGCCTGGCGGCGGTGGCGGGGGAGCTTTCCCGGCTGGGGGCCCGCATCGCGGAGACTCCGGACGGCTGGATCATCGAGGGGCCCTGCCGCCTGCACGGGGGCAGCGTCTCGTCCTGGGGTGATCACCGGCTGGCCATGGCCTGGGCGGTGGCAGCACTGGCCTCCGAGGGTCCGGTCGAGGTGGCGGGGGCAGAGGCGGTGGCCGTTTCCTACCCCGGCTTCTTCGCCGACCTGCGGGCCCTGGGCGCCACCATTGAGGCGGAAGAATCCCGCGGAGACGGTGACGGATATGAACCCCGGGCGTAGTTGCTTTCTCATCGGATACCCCGTATCCCACAGCCTCTCCCCGGCCATGTTCCGGGCGGCCTTCTCTGCCCTGGGCCTGGACTGGACCTACCGGGCCATCCCGGTTCTCCCCGGGCAGGTGGGGGAGGCCCTGGCTCGCCTTGCGGAAGAAGGAGCGGTGGGAGTCAACATCACCATGCCCCTCAAGCACGAGGCCCTCGCCCACGCTACCTGCATCACCCCCCGGGCCCGGGCGGTGGGGGCGGCGAATACCCTCACCCGCCTGGGGGACACGGAGTGGGAAGCCGACAATACCGACTGGCCCGGGCTGGGGCGGGCTCTGGCGGAGGTGGCCGACCCCGGCGAACTGGCGGCCGGGAGCCGCCCGGGAGTGGTCTTCGGGGCCGGGGGGGCTGCGGCCGCCGCCGCCTTCTGCCTGGCGGAGATGGGCCTTCGCGTCGTGGTGGTGAACCGCGACGCGCGTCGAGGCATATGCCTGGCCGACCGGGTACGGGGGCAGTACCTGCCCTGGGGGGATGGCTCCCTTCCCGGCGTGCTGGCGCGGGCCGCGGTGGTGGTGAACGCTACTCCCCTGGGGATGGGGGACCGGCGGGGGGAAAGCCCCCTGCCCCCCGGCACGGTGCTGTCACCGGGGTGCGTGGCCTGCGACCTGGTGTACCACCCGGTGGAGACGGAGTTTGTAACCCGGGCACGGGAGCAGGGGGCCAGGGTTGTGACGGGTCTGGCTGTGCTCCTCTGGCAGGGGGTGCTGGCCTTCCAGAGGTGGACCGGGCAGCTCGCCCCCGTGGAAGCGATGCGCCATGCCCTTACCGGAGCGGAGCAAGGAGGGACCTCGCGTTGCGTTATCTGACGGCCGGGGATTCCCACGGCCCGGGTTTGGTGGTCATAGTGGATGGTGTTCCGGCCGGGGTACCGCTGGAACCCGCCCACATCGAGCGGGACCTGGCCCGCCGGCGGGCGGGTTACGGCCGATCTGGCCGGATGAGCCAGGAAACAGAAAAGGTGCAGATCTGGGGTGGTCTCTACCGGGGGGTGACAACGGGGGCACCCCTGGGAATCATCATCCCCAACCGGGTGGGTCCCCGGGTGGCGGGGCCCGAGGTCTACCGGATCCCCCGTCCCGGCCACGCCGACCTGGCCGGGTTTCTCAAGTATTCCCCTCCGGACCTCTTCCCCGTACAGGAACGGGCCAGCGCCCGCGAGACGTCCGCCCGCTGCGCGGCGGGGGCAGTGGCCAGGAGGTTACTGGAGGAGGTGGGGGTGCGCGTGTTCAGTCTGGTCACCAGCATCGGCGCGGTTACTGCCCCCGGGGTCGGTGCCAACGAACTCGCAGAGGATCTGCCTGCCGGCGGGCCCGATCTCACTGCCGGGGGCCAGGTGGGTTGGGACGATCTGGCTGCCAGGGCCGAGGCGTCTCCCGTCCGTTGCCCCTGGGAGGGGGCCAGTTCCGCCATGCAGGAGGAGATTGCCCGCGCGGCTCGCGCCGGCGACACCCTGGGCGGTACCTTTGTGGTGGTGGCCACCGGGGTGCCTCCCGGACTGGGCACCTACGCCCAGAGGGACAGGCGCCTGGACGGCCGTCTGGCGGCGGCGGTGATGTCCGTTCCCGCCATCAAGGGGGTGGAAATCGGCCTGGGGTTTGCGGGTGCCTCCCTGCCCGGGTCGCGGGCCCACGACTCCATCCTGCCGGGATTCGTCCGCCCCACCAACCGGGCGGGTGGGCTGGAGGGCGGGGTGACCACCGGTCAGCCGCTCTTGTTGCGCGCGGCAATGAAGCCCATACCCACCCTCCCCGGGGGGTTGCCCTCGGTTGACCTGGTGACGGGGGAAGCAACGCGCGCGCCTGCCCAGCGGGCCGACGTGTGTGCTGTGCCTGCTGCTGCGGTGGTGGCCGAAGCCGCGGTGGCCTGGGAACTGGCCCGGGCCCTCCTGGAGCGTTACGGAGGAGACCGGCTGCAGGACATAAAGGCGGGTATGGGGAGATGAAGGTCTACCTAGTGGGTCCCACCGGTGTGGGCAAGACCACCATCGGCAGGCTGCTGGCATCCCGGCTCAACCTGGCCTTCCTGGATGCCGACGAGTTGATCGCTGCTCGGGCGGGGGTGCCCATCCCGAGGATCTTCTCCCGCGAGGGCGAGCAGGGGTTCCGGCGCCGGGAAAAGGAGACCGTCCGGCTGATCACCCAGCTGGGGAGCGCGGTTGTGGCCCTGGGGGGTGGCGCGGTGCTCGACCCGGACATCCGGGAATGGTTGACGCAGTCGGGTAAGGTGGTATCCCTGGTGGCCGACCCCGATCTCCTGGTGGACAGGATCGGGCGGTCGCCCCGCCCGGGGTTGCCCCGTCCCGCGGACGCCGCCTTCGCGGACAAGGCCCGGCAGGCCTTGGGGGAACGCATGCAGGCGGCGGCTGGCCTGGGCCCCTCCGTGGACGTCTCCGGGCTGACGCCCGACGAGGCGGCGCTCCGGGTGCTGCTCGCCCTCCGGAATCCTGCCAGGACGGCGGCGTGCCACGGCAGGTGGGAGATGATACTTCGGCTGGGCAGGACCGACTGCCTGGTACGGGGAGAGCCGGGGGCAGTGCGGAGTGCTTCGCTTGAGATCCCCGTCGACCGGGTCTCTGCACTCCTGGTGGTCAGTTCCCCCGTACCGTATTGCCTGTACGGCGGTGGCCTGGTGGCTAGGTGGCGCGAGGCGGGTTGGCCGGTGCAGGTAAGCCTGGTCCCCGACGGGGAAGAGGCCAAGCGACCCCGCTGGTTGTGGCACCTGTGGCGAGCCTGGGCCCGGTTGCGGGTGGACAGGGAGGCCCTCGTGGTGGCGCTCGGGGGAGGGGCCGTGAGCGACCTGGCAGGCCTGGCTGCCGCTACCTATTTGCGGGGGATATCCTGGGTGGTGATACCCACCACCCTGCTCGCCCAGGTGGACGCGTCGCTGGGAGGCAAGGTGGCGATCGACCTGCCCGAGGGCAAGAACCTGGCGGGTGCCTTCTGGCAACCCCGGAGCATCCATGTGGACGTGGAGGTGCTGGGCAGCCTGCCCCGGGAGCAAATCCGGTCCGGCCTGGCCGAGGTGGTGAAATGCGCCCTCATCGAGGGCGAGGGGTTCCTGCGTCTGCTGGAGGAGGAGGCAGACGCCCTGATGGGGGCAGATCCCAGCGTCCTCGGGGAAGTGGTGCGCCGCTGCCTGTCCGTGAAGGCGGCCGTGGTGGAGCGGGACGATCAGGAACGGGGCCCCCGCCAGATCCTCAACCTGGGGCACACGGTGGGACACGCCCTGGAGCGGGAGACGGGGTGGGACCACGGCCGGGCGGTGGCGGTGGGTCTGGTGGCCGCCTGCGAATTGGCCGGTGCGGATGGACTGGCCGAGCGGGTGCGGACGCTCCTGGTACGGCTGGGGCTGCCGGTGAGGCTGCCCGTGGGGCTGGCTCATCGGGTGGGACGCCGCATGTGGTGGGACAAGAAGGTGCGGCAGGGTCAGTTGAGGTTCGTGTTACCCCGAGCCCCCGGGGACGTGTGCTGGGGAGTGGCGGTGGACCCGGACCGGGTGCGGGAAGTCCTGCGGCAGATGGAGGGGTAAAGCGTGCGGATCTGGGTGTTGCACGGGCCCAACCTGGGGGAGCTGGGGAAGAGAGAGCCAACCGTTTACGGTACCACTGGCCTGGAGGAAATCGACCGCCGGCTCCGGGAACGGGGGCACGAACTGGGCGTGGAGGTTTGGTGTGCACAGTACGATGGGGAAGGAGAGCTGGTGAGCGCCATCCACCGGGCTGGCCGCGAGGCACAGGCGCTGGTGATCAACCCGGGCGCTTACGCTCACTACAGCCTGGCCATCGCCGATGCCATCCGGGCTATCACTATCCCCTGCGTAGAGGTGCACCTGAGCAACGTCTGGGCGCGAGAGCCCTTTCGGCACACCCTGGTGACTGCTCCGGCCTGCCGCGGCGTAATCGCGGGGCTGGGGGTGCACGGTTATTTGCTGGCCCTGGAGGCAGCCGCCGCCCTGGCCACCGGCGCGTAGTGCTGGATCCCGGGGCGTTCCCCTTCCGCACGGTGGATAAATGCCACCGGGCTGGTGACACTACTGGCAGAAGGGCCGAGGGGGACGCTGCTCCCGGGATATCCGGGAGGTGGTTTGCCGAGCAGAAGGGGGTGTGGTAGGGTGACCGCCCAGATGCGGGGCTCCCAGTTGAGTGCCCTGGAAAAGCACTACATCGAGGAACAGCTCAAACACGAGCGGCTGTGCCTCACCAAGTGCAACACCTTTGCCAACCAGTTGCAGGACCCTCAGTTGCGGCAGGTGGTCCAGAACCTGGGGCAGCAGTGCCAGGGGCACGTGCAGACCCTGAGCAACCTGCTGCAGCAGAGCGGTTTCACGCCTCCCGCGTAGCAGCCCCGGGGGTATTGGCCGCGCGGGAGGCAGGCCGGATCCTCCGGGCACCCGGGAGTGAGGCCGTGCGGAGAGACGCCAGGGACCAGAGGATGGGAAAAGGGGGATGGCAATGCCTTTTGGCGGTATGAGCGACCGGGACATGGTGGGGGACCTGCTGGCTACGGTGAAATCCATGTCCAGCACCTACCACCAGGCCATTCTGGAGTCTGCCAACAACAACGTGCGGCAGACCATGGAGACCCTGCACGACGACCAGGTCAACCAGGCCAAGGTCCTTTTCGACGCTATGCAGGCGCGGGGATGGTATAAGGTGGAGCCCGCCCGTCCCACGCCTCCGGGCTAGCGGCCGCCCGGCCGAGGGGATCATCCCCTACGTCAGGGAGCTGGCGATACTGGTTCCCCGGGATAGCGGCCCACGATGCGTACGGGCGTGCCCAGGGGGGCCAGGTCGTACAGCTCCTCGACGTCCTGGTTGTACATGCGGATGCAACCGTTGGACACCCAGTGGCCGATGCTCCAGGGCGCATTGGTACCGTGGATGCCGTAGCGCCCCCAGGGCACGTCCAATTCCATCCAGCGGGTACCCAGTGCCTCCCATTCCGGATGGCGGATCTTGGCGACAATGTGCCATCGCCCTCGGGGGGTGGGGGTGGAAGGCCGCCCCACCCCGCACGGGTACACCTTGTAAAACCTGCCCATCCGGAAAAACGTCAGTAAGCGGGCCTCGACGTCGATCAGGATTTCCGGTGATTCGGCGACCAATACCCAGTTCCTGGGTCGGAACACGTGCTCACCCGCATCATCCTATGCGGCGGACGTCGAGAGTCGCTATGGGCTTGCCGCGGCGCGTCAGGGTCACGCAGCGCAGCGGGTCACCGCCGCCAGAGGAGTTCTGAGCCCAGGATGCAGAGGGCGACCGTGATCACCACCCCGGAAGACACGAGCAGGCTTTCCTGCCAGGTGATGGCGCCTGATACGGACTCCACGTACGCCCAGAGGAAGCCGGCCAGCAGGGCCAGGCTGGAGACGGCCACGAATAACAGTTCCCAGCGCCGCTTGCGCGCCACGAAGGCCATCTTCTCCTCCCAGGTCAGTTCCTGCCACGACTTGCCCTTCACCGTGGGCGGAAGCCCTCTCGTTTCCCGAGCGAGGCGGCGGTACCCGATGGCAACGGAGACCAGCACCGCCGTCGCCACCAGGGCAGCGAATATGGCAAGCACGTCCGCACCCGGGAAATCCATCCGCTTCCCACCACTGGTAATCTTATCACACACCAGCTGCCGCAGGTGCATAGACAGATCTTTCCTCGCTGGGCTAAAATAGCCCCGGGACCGGGAGGGGGGTGCTGTGTTGAGCAGGGAAGTCGAGGTGGGGGCAGAGCTGGAAGATGAGGTGCGATCCCAGATCCAGCCCAAGCGGGAGATCCGTTCTCGGGGCAGGGGGCTGGTCCTGGTGTACACCGGCAACGGCAAGGGAAAGACCACCGCTGCCTTTGGACTGGCCCTGCGGGCCGTCGGGCACGGGGAGGCAGTGTACGTCGTCCAGTTCATGAAAGGACCCGAGCGCACATATGGAGAAGCAGAGGCGGCCCACAAGTTCCTGGGGGAATGGCTCACGGTGGTGCAGTCGGGCCGCGACCAGTTCGTCGACCGTGCCCGTCCCGCCCCGGAGGACCGCGAACTGGCCCGGCAGGGGCTGGAACTGGCCAGGCGCGCCATGCTGTCCGGCCGTTATCAACTGATCGTGCTGGACGAGGTCAACGTGGCCGTCGACTTCGGATTGCTGTCCATTAAAGAAGTGCTTGACCTGCTGGATGATCGCCCTCCGGACGTGGACGTAGTGCTCACGGGGCGGTATGCTTCCCCCGAGTTGATAGCCAGAGCAGACATGGTTTCCGAAGTGCGGGAGATCAAGCACCACTACCGGGAAGGGGTGGCGGCACGGGCCGGCATAGAATTTTGACGCGGGTGCGGTATTATTTACCTGCAGGGGGAAAGGGCTCCGGGCGCGAACCAAAGAATACTTTCCCCTGACAGGAGGAGGACGGTTTGACCGGCGACGTGCGTGACGTGCAGAGGCCGGTATCACGCCCGCCCCGACCCAAAGGCAGGCAGATATCCCCGGACGTGGTGGTCGAGGCCTGGGATCGGTGCGCCCCGGAGTGGGCGCAATGGGTGCGATCCGGCCGGGATGCTGACCGGGAGTGCCTGCTGGACCCGGTCATGCTGAGGTTGCTGGGGGGATTGAAGGGCGCCCGCGTGCTGGATCTGGGTTGCGGCGAGGGGTATTTTAGCCGGGTCATGGCCCGCCGGGAGGCCAGCGTGGTGGGAGTGGACATCTCTCCGGTCATGATTTCGCTGGCCCAGGAGGAGGAACAGCGTCACCCCCTGGGCATCACTTACTGCCAGGGGGATATCACCGACCTGGCCGTCTTCGCCAAAGAAACGTTCGACGCCGCGGTTGCCTACCTTTCGTTGTCCGATTGCATCGATCACCAGCTTGCCCTCCGAGAGGCAGCCCGGGTGCTCAAGAAGAAGGGACGGCTGGTGTACTGCCTGCCTCATCCCTGCTTCTTCACCCCGGGGGCTTCCTGGGAGCCCAGGGATCGCCTGCGGGTGTCCGGCAGCGACCATGACAAGCTGCACTGGAAGGTGGATCGTTACTTCCACCGGGAGCGGGTGGACTGGGTGGTTTATCCCAACCTGCCCGCCAGCACCCCCCATTTCCACCGCCCCCTGCAGGATTACCTTGATGCGACCTGGGAGGCCGGGTTGCAGGTGACGGCTATCGTGGAACCGGTGCCTTCCCCTCAGTTGCTGGCAGAGAGCCAGACCTGGGAGAAGTACCTCCGCATCGGTTTTTACCTAGTAGTGCAGGCGGAGAAGACCCGTTAGTCAAAGGGAGGGACGCGAGGTGTCTGTGCAAGCGCCCGTTGTGAGTGCACCGCGGGGGCTCGAGATGTCCTGCCGGGGGTGGCAGCAAGAAGCGGCCCTGCGCATGCTCATGAACAACCTGGACCCCGAGGTGGCGGAGAAGCCTTCCCAGCTCATCGTGTACGGGGGGACGGGGAAGGCGGCCCGCAACTGGGAATGTTTCCATGCGCTGGTGCGCAGCTTGCGTGAGCTGGGAGATGACGAGACCCTGCTGGTGCAGTCGGGTAAGCCGGTGGGGGTATTCCGCACTCACCACCTGGCTCCCCGGGTGCTCATCTCCAACGCCATGCTGGTGCCGGCCTGGGCCACCTGGGAGAACTTCTGGGACCTGGAAGAGCGGGGCCTGACCATGTTCGGGCAAATGACGGCCGGCTCCTGGATATACATCGGCACCCAGGGTATCCTCCAGGGCACGTACGAGACACTGGCCGAACTCTCCCGCCAGCATTTCGGTGGCACCCTGAAGGGGAGGCTGGTACTCACCGCCGGGCTCGGGGGCATGGGGGGAGCCCAGCCCCTGGCCATCACCATGAACGAGGGTGTGGGCATCATCGTGGAGGTGGACCCGGCCCGCATCGAACGTCGCTTGCGCATGGGGTTCTGCCAGCGGCAGGCCACCCTGGACGAAGCCATCCGTATGGCAGAGGAGGCGAAGGCGAAGGGAGAGGCCCTTTCTATTGCCGTCCCTGGCAACGCCGCTGACATCTATCCGGAGATGGTGCGGCGGGGCGTGATCCCGGACGTGGTGACCGACCAAACCTCGGCCCACGACCCCCTGGGCGGATACATCCCCCGCGGGCTGACGGTTGAGGAGGCGGCTGAACTCCGTCGCCGCGACCCCGATGCCTACGTCAAGCGGGCCTACGAGAGCATGGCGGTGCACGTGCAGGCCATCCTGGAGATGAAGAAGCGGGGGGCCATCGCTTTCGATTACGGCAATAACCTCAGGCAGGGAGCTTACCGGGCGGGAGTGGAGGATGCCTTTTCCTACCCCGGCTTTGTGCCTGCCTACATCCGGCCCATGTTCTGCGAGGGGAGGGGACCGTTCCGCTGGGTAGCGCTGTCGGGTGATCCCCAGGACATATACGTTACGGACGAAGTGGTGTGCCGGGAGTTCGCCGGCAATCAGACCCTGGTGCGCTGGATCCGCCTGGCGCAAAAGCAGGTGCCATTCCAGGGGCTGCCGGCACGGGTGTGCTGGCTGGGGTACGGGGAGAGGGCCCACTTCGGCCTCATCATCAACGACCTCATCCGGAAGGGGAAGATCAGCGCCCCCATCGTCATCGGTCGCGACCACCTGGACACGGGCTCGGTGGCCTCGCCGCGCCGGGAGACGGAGGGGATGAAGGACGGGTCGGATGCCATCGCCGACTGGCCCATCCTCAATGCCCTCCTGAATGCGGTGAACGGGGCTTCCTGGGTGTCGGTACATCACGGAGGAGGGGTGGGAATCGGGTATTCCATTCACGCGGGCATGGTGGTGGTAGCCACGGGGACGCAGGAGGCAGCCTGGCGACTGGAACGGGTCTTGGACAGCGACCCCGGTATCGGGATCGTGCGCCACGCCGATGCCGGGTACGAGAAGGCCATCGAGACCGCGCGAAAGAAGGGGATCCGGATACCCATGCTGTAAGGGGGGCTGGGGACGGTGGAGTTCGAACTGGGGCCCGAGCAGAAGCAGATCAGGGAGCTGGCCCGCGAGTTCGCGGAGAAGGAGCTGGCGCCGGGAGCCGCAGAGAGAGACCGCACCGGACATTACCCTCAGGAACTCATCGACAAGATGGCCGCGCTGGGATTCTTCGGTCTTCCCATCCCCGAGGAAGAGGGGGGCGCGGGAGCGGACTACGTGAGCTATGCCGTTTTGGTCGAGGAGCTGGCCCGGGTGTGTGCCTCCACGGCGCTGATGGTGGCAGCGCACACCTCCCTGGGCTGCGGGGCCCTGCACCTGTTCGGAAATCCCGCTCAAAAGGAGCGGTGGCTCTACCCCGCCGCCCAGGGGAGGATGTTGCTGGGGTTCGGGCTCACGGAGCCCGGGGCGGGTTCGGATGCGGGGGCCGTACGTACCCGGGCCCGGCTCCAGGACGGGGAGTGGGTCATCGACGGCAGCAAGGTGTTCATCACCAGCGGGGCGCGGGCCGGGGCAGTGGTGGTGGCAGCAGTGACCGACCCCGGAGCGGGGCACCGCGGCATTTCCACCATCATTGTGCCGCGAGAGGCCCCTGGATTCCGGGTGGGAAGTATTTTCGATAAGCTGGGGGTACGCGCTTCGGAGACGGCGGAACTGATCTTCGAGGAATGCCGGGTTCCCGAGGAAAACCTGCTGGGACAGCGGGGCCGCGGCCTGGTTCAGTTCCTGACCGTGCTGGACGGGGGGCGCATCGCCATCGGCGCCATGTCCGTGGGAGTGGCCCAGGCCTGTTATGATGCTGCCTCCCGGTACGCCCGCGAGCGGTACCAGTTCGGGCGGCCCATCGCCGCTTTCCAGGCCATCTCTTTCCGGCTGGCGGACATGGCCACGCGCATCGAACTGGCCCGCTGGGCGGTGTACCGGGCTGCCTGGTTGCGAGACCGGGGCCTTCCTCATACAAAGGAAGCGGCCATGGCGAAGTTGTTCGCCTCTGAGACGGCCATGGATGCCGCTCGGGACGCGGTGCAGATTCACGGCGGCTACGGTTACACCAGGGAATACCCGGTGGAGAGGTACTTCCGCGACGCCAAGGTACTGGAGATAGGCGAGGGCACGTCCGAGGTGCTCCGCCTGGTGATATCCAGGCAACTGGGATTGGGCGGTGACAAGGGGTGATCCAGATTGGCCGGTCGGGTGGCCCTGGTTCTTCCTGCGCCCGGTTTACGGGCCGCGGCCCAGGAACTGGTCGCCGAGACGGGTGAAGATGCCCTGATCTATACGGGTGCGGAATTTCACCCCGAGCGCGTGGTGGCCAGGGCGCTCGAGGAAGGGGCGATGGTAATCGTCGCCCCTCCTCCCCTGGCCCGGGGGTTGCGCCAGGTGGGACTGTTGCCGGTGGTGGAAGTAGAACCCACCCCCTTCGAGCTGCTGGAAGCCCTGGTGCGCGCCCGCCAGGCCGGGCGTCCCATCGTGCTGGTACATTACTCCCGCAGCGGCCTCGATGGGGACATGCTCTCAAGCCTCACCGGGGTACCGGTCACGTGCCTGTCGTTGCCGCGGGATGCGGGTAAGGTTAGGGAACACCTGGAAGGCCTTTCCCCCCGGGGAGTCGTGGTGGTGGGGGGCGAGACCACGGTGAACCTGGCCGCGGGTCTGGGACTGGCCGGGGTGGCGGTAACACCGGGTAAGCCCGCCCTGGAGGAGGCCCTCAAGAGGGCCCGCGCCGTGCTGGCAGCCATGAGCCATGCGCAGGGAACCGTTTCCTGCGGCTCCGGGCCCGCAGCCGGGGCGAGGGATGGGGCCGGGAGTCCGGTTAGAGGCGCCGGCGATGGAACGCACGAGGTCCGCGCTGGGGAGGAGATGGGACGGCCTCCCTGGGAAGAGGTAGTGGCCATCAGCCCGGCCATGAGCCGGGCGGTGGCGCTGGCGCGTCAGATCGCCACCAGCCTCCGCCCGGCCCTGGTTTGGGGGGAGCTGGGCGCGGGAAAGAGTTTCATGTGCACGTACATACACCGCCACGGTCCCCTGGCCGATCAGCAACTTGTCGTGGTTTCCTGCGCGGGTAGCCCTCACTCCCTGAAGGAGAGATTGGGGAAAGCGATGGATAGAGGGAACGGGTTGCAGGGAACCCTGGTCCTGGAACAGGTTGAGGAACTTCCCTCCGAATGGCAGGCCGCCCTGCTCGGCCTTCTCGAGCAGGAGGGGAGCGGCATCAGGGTGCTGGCCACCACCCGGGGAAAGCTCAAGCAGGCCGTGGACGAGGGCAGGTTCCGGGAAGACCTGTACTGGCGGCTGGGTGAGCTCCAACTGCGCGTACCTCCTCTGCGCGAGCGGGCTGAGGATCTTGAACCGCTCCTGGCAGCTTTTTGGGCGGAATTAGCCGGACAAGCCCTGACACTCACTCCCGCGGGCCGGGAGCGTCTGGCCCGCTACCACTGGCCCGGGAACGTGCGCGAGTTGCGCAACTTCGCCCACCGGTACTGGTTGCTGTGGAAGGGGCTACCCCTGTTCCCACCCGAGGAGCGGGAGAAGATGGCCCTGGATGATTTCCTGTCTGCGGTGGAGGAGGAGTCGGTGCACGCTCCCATCCAGGTGGTGCCAGGTACACTGGAGAGCATGCAGGCCCAAATCATGTACGAGATGGCCCGGCGGATCAAAGGTAGCAAGGCGGAAGTGGCACGCCGGCTGGGGATCAGCCGCACCACCCTGTGGAAAAGGCTCAAGGAAGCAGGACGGGCCACGGCCGGCGGAGAAGGGATATCTTAAACTGGCGAGGAGGTGTGGGCGATAAGGCAGCGCACCCGGCTTTCTCTTCTGATACTCGGGATCGTACTCGGCGTCTTACTGGTGGTGGCGGTCGCCAGCGCCTACGTGTACACGGAGTGGCTCTGGTTCCGTCACCTCGGCTACGTGCAGGTAATCTGGCGCGTCTGGCTGTCCCGGTTGTGGGTGGGGGCAGCGGTGGGACTGCTGTACGCCCTCTTCCTGGGAGGCAACCTGTACTGGGCCCAGCGGCAGCGGCACCTTGGGGTGCAGGAGGCGTGGGGAATACCTCCCCTTCCTCCCGGATTCGGCATGCTGGTGTGGGTGGCCAGCATCGGGGTGGGATTCATCGCCGGGCTGTCCTCGTCCGGGCAATGGCCGCTGGTCCTGTCTTACCTGAACCAGGTCGGCTTTGGGCTGACCGACCCCCTCTTCGGGCGTGACGCCGCGTTCTACGTGTTTTCCCTGCCTTTCTTCCGCCTGGTGTACGCCCTGGTATCGACGCTGCTGGTGCTCTCGGTCCTGGGGTCGGCAGTCATCTATTTCCTGACCGGGGGGCTGGTGGGGGCAGCGGGCCGTATCTCCATCGGCAGGCAGGCCAGGTGGCACCTCTCTTTGCTGGTGGCGGGGTATTTGCTGCTTAAGGCCTGGGGATACTGGCTCGACCGCTACGGCCTGCTCTTTTCGGAGCGGGGAACCGTGTTCGGCGCCGGGTACGCGGACGTGCACGCCGTCTTGCCGGCCCTCAATGTGCTCACCGGGCTGGCCGTGGTGGTGGCGGCAGCGGTGGTGTTCACGGCCCGCCTGCGCAGCCTGCGTCCCTTGCTGGCTGCCCTGGGGCTGCTCGCGGCCCTCTCGCTGGTGGGCGGTACCATTTACCCCGCGGCCGTGCAGCAGTTCAGGGTGAACCCCAACGAAATCGAGAAGGAAAAACCCTTCATTAGCAACGATATCAGGTATACGCGCCTGGCCTACAACCTGGATGCGATTCGGGAGGTAGCCTTCACACCCCGCGATAGCCTTACCTATGAGGAACTTATGGCAGCCCCGGGCGTCGTGGAGAACATTCGCTTGTGGGACTACCAGCCGCTCAAACAGACTTACGGGCAATTGCAGGAGATCCGCCTGTATTACACATTCCCCGATACCGATGTGGATCGTTACACCGTGGACGGTCGGTATCGCCAGGTGCTGGTGGCGGTGAGGGAACTCAACCTGGGCAACCTGCCGGCCGAGGCGCGCACCTGGATCAACGAGCGGCTCAAGTACACCCACGGGTACGGGATGGTGATGAGCCCGGCCAACCGCTTCACCCAGGAAGGGATGCCCGAGTTCTTCATCAAGGATATCCCTCCCGTAGCCACCGCGGATGTGCGGGTGACTGAGCCCCGCATCTACTACGGGGAACTCACCAACCAGTGGGTGGTGGTGAATACCCGCGAAAAGGAGTTTGACTATCCCCGCGGGGACGTCAACGAATGGTACACCTACGAGGGCCGGGGCGGCATCCCCATCGGTAACTGGCTGAACCGGCTGGCATTCGCCGTGCGCCTGGAAAGCTACCAGTTGCTGTTTTCAGGTGCCATTACCCCGGAGAGCCGGGTGATGCTTTACCGGAACATTGCCCAGCGCACCCATCGCATAGCGCCGTTCTTGCGCCTGGACCGCGATCCCTATCCGGTGCTCCACGAAGGACGCATCTTCTGGATCCTGGACGCCTACACCACCAGCAACAATTTCCCTTACTCGCAGCGCTCGGCCGAGGGCTTCAACTACGTGCGCAACTCAGTGAAGGTGGTGGTGGACGCCTTTAACGGCGACATCACCTTCTACATGTTCGACCCGGCTGACCCCATCGTGCAGACGTACGGGCGCATCTTTCCCGGCCTGTTCCGCCCCGCCGAAGAGATGCCGGCCGGGCTGAGGGCCCACGTGCGTTACCCGGTCGATCTCTTCCGGTGGCAGGCCAAGATGTATGCTGCCTACCACATGCAGGACCCCTTCGTGTTCTACAACCGGGAGGACCTGTGGAACATCGCCCAGGAGATATTCGGGACCCAGACCGTGGAAATGGAGCCTTACTACCTGATGATGGAGCTTGACCCCAAAGTGGGTCCCGAGTACATCCTGCTTCTGCCTTACACCCCCAACGAGAAGCGCAACATGATCGCCTGGATGGCCGCCCGCTGCGACGGTCCCCACTACGGTCAGCTCCTGGTGTACAAGTTCCCCAAGGAGCGGCTGGTGTTCGGACCCATGCAGATCGAGGCCCGCATCGACCAGGACGCCCGCATATCCCAGGATCTGGCCCTGTGGGGAGCCAAGGAACTGGTATTCCGGGGCAATCTGCTGGTGATCCCGGTCAAGGAATCCATCCTCTACGTGGAGCCGCTCTACCTGCAATCTCCCGAGACCAAGCTGCCCGAACTTAAGCGCGTGATCGTGGGGTACGGCAACGTGGTGGCGATGGAGCGCACCCTGGAAGACGCCCTGCGGGCGGTGACGCTGGGCGTTACCGCACCGCCGACCGGCCCCACCACCGGACCCCCGGCGGTGGAGACGGTACCCGACCTCATCAGGAGGGCCAACCAACTGTACCGCACCGCTCAGGAACGGCTCCGGGCGGGCGACTGGGCCGGCTACGGCCAGGCCGTGGGGGAACTGGGAGAACTGCTCCAGAGGCTCCAGGGTATGACCGGAGGGACCTCCCCGTGACCTCCTTCCTGAAGGACCAGGTGCGACAGGCCATCGCGGCCCGGGCTCCGGAAGTGATTGCCCTGGCCGAAGAAGTGTTCCGCCATCCCGAACTGGGATTCAAAGAAACCCGCACGGCGGCCCTGATGGCCGAGAGGCTGGCGGCCCTGGGCCTGCGGCCCGAGACGGGGCTCGGCATCACGGGAGTGCGGGCGGTGCTGGATTTCGGTCGCCCCGGCCCCACGGTGGCCATCCTGGGGGAACTTGACGCCGTGGTGTGCTACCAGCACCCAGCTGCCGATCCCGAAACCGGGGCCGTACACGCCTGTGGCCACCACGGGCAACTGGCCGCTGTGTGGGCGGCGGCGGCCGGCCTGAGCATACCCGAGTTGCGCCCGCACCTTTGCGGTCGGGTGGTGTTCTGGGCGGTTCCCGCCGAGGAGTACGTGGAGATAGAGTTTCGCCAGCGCCTGCGCAAAGAAGGAAAGATCACGTTCCTGGGGGGCAAGCAAGAGCTCATCGCCCGGGGGCTGCTGGATGATGTGGACCTGGCCATGCTTTGTCATGCCGACTCGGACAACCCGGGGCGCAAAGCCAAGGTAGGGGGGACGTGCAACGGCTTCATCGGCAAGCTGGCCAGCTTCGAGGGAAAGGAGGCACACGCGGGGGGCGCTCCCCACCAGGGCGTGAATGCCCTCAACGCGGCCATACTCGGGATCATGGGGATTCACTGCCAGCGGGAAACATTCCGGGACGAGGATCACGTGCGGGTACATCCCATCCTCACCAGGGGCGGGGACCTGGTCAACATCGTACCCGCTGACGTGCGCCTGGAAACGTACGTGAGGGCAGCCACCACCGAGGCCATGGCGGACGCCAACCGCAAGGTTAACCGGGCCCTTCGGGCAGGTGCCCTGGCAGTGGGCGCCCGGGTGCACATCGAGGACCTCCCGGGGTACCTGCCCATGCGCAATGACCCTAATCTCACCCGGGTATTCTCGGAAAACCTGGGCTTGCTCATCGGCCCGGAGAACATCACGTGCGAGGAGCACATGAGCGGATCCACGGATATGGGGGATGTCAGCCACCTCATTCCCGCCATCCATCCTTCCATAGGGGGTATCGCCGGGCGGGCTCACGCCCGCGACTTCCGCGTGGTCGATGGGGAGATGGCCTACGTCATACCCGCCCAGGCCATGGCCATGACGGTGGTCGACCTTTTGGCCGGGGATGGGGGGTTGGCGTCGCGGATCATGGCAGACTTTCGACCCCCGGTGGCGGACCGGGAAGAATACGTGAGATTGTGGGAGAAACTCATCGCTCCCGAGGGGGTTTCCTAGCCGGTGGCGGTTAAGGTGCGTATCGAGGAACTGCAGGGGTATGTGGGTCAGGAGGTCCAGATCCAGGGCTGGCTTTACAATCTGCGTTCCAGCGGCAAGATCCACTTCCTGATCGTGCGGGACGGTTCCGGATTCGTGCAGGCGGTTGCCGCGGCCTCCGAACTCGACCCGGAAACCTTTGCTTTGGCGGGCCGGCTGCCTCAAGAGTCAGCCATCCGCGTGCGCGGCACGGTGAGGGAAGACCGCAGGGCGCCCGGAGGATACGAGTTGAGCCTGAGCGGGCTGGAAGTGGTGCAGCTCGCCGAGGCTTATCCTATCACCCACAAGGAACACGGGGTGGATTTCCTCCTGGAACGGCGGCACCTCTGGCTGCGCACCCCGCGGCAGCAGGCCATAATGCGCATCCGGCACACGGTCCAGAGTGCCATCCGGGAATTCCTGGATGGACGGGGGTTCTTGTGCGTGGACGCCCCCATCCTCACCCCGGCGGCCTGCGAGGGCACTACCACCCTGTTCCGCACCGATTACTTCGGTACTCCGGCCTACCTGAGCCAGAGCGGCCAATTGTACAACGAGGCCACCTGCGCCGCCCTGGGCCTGGTGTACTGCTTCGGACCCACCTTCCGGGCCGAGAAGTCCAAGACCCGTCGCCACCTCATGGAGTTCTGGATGGTGGAGCCCGAGATGGCCTACTGGGACCTGGACCAGAGCATGGCCCTGGGCGAAGAAATGGTTTCCCACGTGGTGCAGCGGGTGCTGCGGGACAGGAGGCGGGAACTGGAGCAACTGGAGAGGGACACCGCCCCCCTGGAGAAGGTGGTCCCGCCCTTCCCCCGCATCTCTTACGACGAAGCACGTGAGATCCTGTCGCGGAACGGCCGTGACCTCCCCTGGGGGGAAGATTTCGGGGCGCCCGACGAGACCATCATCTCGCGTTCCTTCGAAAAACCGGTGTACGTGCACCGGTATCCCGCTCAATGCAAGGCTTTCTATATGAAGAGAGATCCGGACCGACCGGAAGTGGCCCTGTGCGCCGACCTGCTAGCTCCGGAGGGATACGGGGAGATCATTGGGGGCGGGCAGAGGGAGGACGACCTGGAGACCCTGGCGGCCCGGGTGCAGGAACTGGGCCTTCCCGCCGAGAGCTACGCGTGGTACCTGGACCTGCGCCGGTACGGTAGTGTCCCCCATTCCGGGTTCGGCCTGGGGATAGAGCGTACGGTGGCGTGGATATGTGGGCTTGAGCACGTGCGGGAGGCCATTCCCTTCCCGCGCATGCTGTACCACCTGAGTCCGTAGGCTGTCCTGAGCGGAGATTCTTTCCCGGCGCCGAGCGGGGGGTTGGATACTGTGCGAGAAATTGGGGAATTGCTCAGGCGTACCCGGGAAGAAAAGGGACTTACCCTGCGAGATGCCCAGGTTGAGACCAAGATCCGCACCCGGTACCTGGAGGCCCTTGAACGGGGCGACGACAGCGTGGTGCCCGGCGAAGTTTATTTCCGTGGCTTCTTGCGCAGTTACGCCAATTTCCTGGGCCTGGACGGGCAGGAACTCGCCGCCCGCTACAAGGCCCTCAAGGAAGCCGAACGCGTCAGGGAGATTCCTCCTCCCGCCCCGCGAAGGAAGGCGACGCGGTTTGCCCGGTCCCTGCCCGCCACCGCCCTCGTGATCTTCCTGATAGCGGCTTCATTCATCGCCTGGTGGGCCTGGCAGTCGAGGCTGGTGATTGGTCCTGCCACGCCCGGGCAGACTTTACCTTCTCCGAGTCCGGGTGGCGGTCAACCGGGCGGCCCCGGGCCTGAACCCGGGTCCCCCGGCGGTCCGGGCACCGGCCCTGGCGGCGGTGGCGAGCCGGGCGGCGGTGCTCCGGGCGTGACCGTGGAAAGGATATCCGGCCCGCCGGGGACGGTGAGCTTCCTGGTGCGGGGAGCCAGCAGTTTGGAAGTGAAGGCATCCTTTGCCGACCGGTGCTGGGTGCGGGTGATGGCAGATGGCCTCCTGCGCGAGGAGACCACCTTCATATCGGGGCAGGAGAAACTGTGGCGGGCCGATGCGGTTCTCAAGCTCAGGGTGGGGAATGCTGGTGCCGTTGTACTGCATGTCAACGGCATCGAGACGGGCCGGCCGGGGGGCACGGGGGAGGTAATGGAGGTGTTAATCGAGGTCGCCCGTTAGCCTCGGGTTACAGCCGCCGCTGTCACCACCAGCGCCATGTCAGACGGCCCGCCGCGCAGACCCTACATACTATGGCCGGTGAGCCCATATCTTCGTCCGGGGGGCATCATTGGTGTCGTCCCGGCGCTGCGCATTTGTCCTGGTGGTGTTGCTGGTTTGGAACGGGATGATCCCGTCCCCGTCCAAAGCGGAGGATTACGGCGAGGTACCTGGCCTAGCCGAGGATGATGGTGAGATGCCCGCCCTCGTGGAGGCGCCGGTGGCCGGGGGCCAGCCTGACCTCGACTGCCGGGCTGCCGTCCTCATGGAGTGGACGACAGGTGCGGTACTGTATGCCCGGCGCGCATCGGAGAAGCGCGACCCTGCCAGCCTGACCAAGATAATGACCGCCATCGTGGCGCTGGAGCGCGGCTCCCTGCCCGAACCGGTAAGGGTCTCAGCCACCGCCGCCTGGATGCCCGGATCGGTGATCGGCCTGAGGGAGGGGGAGGAATACACACTGCGCGACCTGCTCTACGGGCTCTTGCTGGAGTCCGGGAACGACGCCGCCGTGGCCATCGCCGAGCACGTAGCCGGCAGTGAGCAGGAATTCGCCCGGCTGATGACAGAGAAGGCCCGGCAGATCGGGGCCCTTTCCACCCAGTTCCGCAACCCGCACGGCCTCACCGAGCCCGGGCACTACAGCACCGCTTACGATCTGGCCCTCATCACCCGCTACGCCATGACCCTGCCCCTGTTCGCCGATATGGTGGCCACAGTGCAGAGGCAGGTGAGCGACTTGGGAGACGCGTCCGCGGCGGGCACACTGCACAACACCAACCGCCTCCTGGGCGTGTACCCTGGCATGGAAGGGGGCAAGACGGGCACCACAGCCGCGGCGGGTGCCTGCCTGATCACTTCTGCCCTCCGGGACGGCATGCGTCTTATCAGCGTGGTGCTGGATGCGGGGGACAGATGGGAGGATACCCGGAGGTTGCTCGACTGGGGTTTTGAGAACTTCACCGTGGTCAGGCGGGGGCATGCAGGGGAACTGTACCGCACTATACCGGTCGCTGGGGGTATCTCCCGCAGCGTAGACCTGGTGCTTTCCCGTGACCTGGTGGCCGTGATCCACAGGTCAGAAGGGGAGCGGGTGGGGTTACGCGAGGAGGTGGCCACGCGGGCGGTCAGCCCGGTACGCAAGGGTCAGCCCCTGGGGAAGCTGATCCTGCTGGCCGGCGACAGGCACGCGGCAGAAGTAATCCTGGTGGCCCGGGAAGCCGTGCCCCCGGTCACCCTCTTCTGGCTGTTCTGGAAAGGCTTCTTTCCCGCCCTGCGCCTGCTTCACGAGGCTGGCCTGACCTGAACTCCCCCTGGTTTTGCAGGTCGATCCCAATACGGTTGATCATTTGCCCCCCATAGTATACCTGGGATAGAATAATGCGGGCTATTGCCGGCAATCCCTTGCGGGGGGGAAGGTGCGGTGAACGGGGGGCAGGATGGGGTGAAGCTGGCCGTTTGTGGCAAGGGCGGGGTGGGGAAGACCACAGTGGCTGCTCTGCTCGTAGAGGTTTATGCCCGCAGGGGGTACCGGGTGCTGGCCGTGGATGCCGATCCCGATGCCAATCTGGGGTCCGCCCTCGGTTTTGACCCCGGAGAACTGGCGCGCGTAGTACCGGTGGCGGCCATGGATGAACTGATCGCCGAGCGCACGGGAGCCAGGCCGGGGTCGGTGGGTGGGTGGTTTGCTCTCAACCCCAGGGTGGATGATTTGCCCGATAGGCTGGGGCTGATGCGGGACAACATCAGGCTGCTGGTGATGGGCGGGGTGAAGCCGGCCGGCAGCGGCTGTGCCTGCCCGGAAAACGCGCTCCTCCAGGCCTTGCTTCGCCACCTGGTGCTGCAGAGGAACGATACGGTGGTGGTGGATCTGGAAGCGGGGCTGGAGCATGTGGGGCGGGGCACGGCGCGGGGCGTAGACGCCTTCCTGGTGGTGGTAGAGCCGGGAAAGCGCAGTTTCCAGACCGCACGGGCGGTGGCGGGCGCCGCCCGAGCCCTGGGGGTGAAGCGCGTGCTGGGCGTCGCCAACAAGGTGCGCCCGGGTGAGGAGGAAATCGTCCGGGCAGGGCTGGACGAGGAGATGACCACCAGGGGTTTGGAGCCCGTCCCGCTGGTGGCTGTGTTCCCATATGAGTTGGAGGCGGTGAGGGCAGACGCCGAGGGCCGCGCTGTGTACGAGCTGTGTCCCGGGTTGCGCCAGGCGGCAGAGGAGCTCTTTGGGGTATTGCAGCGGGAACTGGGGTACGTGTAAAATGACACTGTCCGGAGCGGAATATTGTTAATGGAGGGCACACACCATGGCGGAGATCAGGTACGTGTATGGCCCCACCTTTGAGGAGATGCTGCATCCCGATCGCATACCGGCCGACGTGCGCGCCCGGGCCCTGCGGGCCCGTGAGGAGGATCCCCTCGATCCCATCAACCTTTTCAACATCACCTGGAAGGATCCCTACGGCCGGGTGCGTTACCTGGTGGTGGACCGCGCCCTCACAGGTGTGGACGCTAACATCGTGGTCCTGTACAGTAGAGATTTCCCCACGGGCAGCCACAAGGTGGGGGCTACTTATTCAGTGGCCATGGAAAAGCAGCTGCTGGGGGAAATAGTGCCCGGGCAGCACACCCTGGTGTGGCCCTCCACCGGGAATTACGGCATCGGAGGGGCGTGGGTGGGGCCCCGCCTGGGTTACGATTCGCTAGTTATCCTGCCGGCGGAGATGAGCCAGGAGCGCTTTCAGCTCATCACGCAATACGGTGCCCGCTTCATCAAGACCCCCGGCTGTGAGAGCAACGTGAAGGAGATATACGACAAGTGCAAAGAACTGGCCGTTCAGCCGGGCATCCGGATTCTCAACCAGTTCTCGGAGATGGCCAATTACCGTTTCCACTACTTCGTCACCGGTAACAGCGTGCTGGAAGCAGTGGCCGACCTGGAAAGGCAGGGGGTGGGGAACGGCCGCGTGGCCGCCTTTGTCTCGGCCATGGGCTCCGCCGGCACCATAGCGGCCGGAGATCGCATCAAGCAGGCATTCCCCGAATGCCGTATCGTGGGCCTGGAGCCCATCCAGTGTCCCACCCTGTTCCTGAACGGATACGGGGGGCACGACATCCAGGGGATCGGGGACAAGCACGTCACCTGGATCCACAACGTGCTCAACATGGATGCCCTCATGTGCATCGACGACCTGGAGTGCAAGAAGGGCTTGCAACTCCTCACCGATCCGGCCGGGGGGGAATACCTCGCCCACGAGGCCGGTGTGGGTCCCGACCACGTGCAGCAGATTGCCACCGTGTTTGGAATCTCCGGGGTGTGCAACCTGCTCGGTGCCATTAAAACCGCGAAGTTTTACGGCCTGGGGCCTCGGGATACGGTGGTCACTATCGCCACCGACAGCATCGACCGTTACCACAGTGTGATGGAGGACATGGCCCGGCGTTACGGGCCCATCGACCGCACCCGGGCAGCGGTGTACCTGGAAAGCATCTTCCACGGGGTCAAACTGGACTGGATTCAGGAAGGCACCGCGCACAACCGGCAGCGCTGGTTCAACCTCAAGTACTACACCTGGGTGGAGCAGCAGGGCAAGACCGTCGAGGAACTTAACGCCCAGCGCAGCCAGGAATGGTGGGTATCGCACCAGCAGAAGGTGGCCGAGCTGGATCGCATGCTACGACAGGCTCGGGGCTTCTGACAGTACCCTGTAACGCCTTCCCCCCAAGCCGGCATGTTGGGGGGTCCTCGCCCCGGGCGCAGTGGTGACCGCGGGAGCCGCTACCTGCTGCTGGAATCAAGGGGCGGAGGTGGTTGCATGAGTTCGGAGAGCCGCACCATCTCCAGACCCTTGGCCCTGATACCCTGGATGATGGCCGGGAGCGCACCCGGCGTGCCCGGGGCACTGTCGGAGGCATGCATGAGGACGATGTCCCCCTGCTTGATACGGCTTATGATGCGCCTGGCGATCTCCTCGCTCGACAGGCGCTTCCAGTCCAGGGAGTCCAGGCTCCAGATCACGGTCAGGTAACCCAGCTCGGCGGCGGTCTGGATCACTAGGTCGTTGAAGTCGCCGTTGGGGGGCCGGAAGTACCGGGGCTGTTGTCCGGTCAGTTCCACCAGGATTTCGTGGGTGCGACGGATGTTTTCGGTGATGAATTCGCGGCTGTATCCGGAAAGGTTGACGTGCTCGTAGCCGTGGGAAGCGATCTCGTGGCCTTCCCCTGCGATGCGCTTCACCAGGTCGGGGTAAGAGCGGGCCCACGGTCCGGAGAGGAAGAAGGTGGCCTTGACGCCTTCGTTCTTGAGGGCGTCCAGGACGCGGGGGGGCATTTCCTGGCCCCAACTGATGTCGAAGGTGAGGGCCACTTTCTTTTCCCGGGTTACGGCGCGGTAGACAGGCATGAGCCTGCCGCTGACGAGCAGGTGACGGGCGGCACTCACCAGATACCCGGCCGCGATCATGCTCAGGATCAGGATGCCGGCCAGCATCAGCCGGCGTCTGCCGGTGCGGGTAATTGTCACCAGAAGCATGGGGAGCACCCCCGGAATGGTCCTTCATTGTTACCTATTAGGGCAGGAGGTGGACTATTACAGCGGTTGCGCACGGGTTCGGGCCGCGAGGTATGCTTGTGCTCTCCGGCCCGCGGCAGGGCAATCCCCTTCTGCCCGGCAGGGGGCGATGAACCGTCAGCGGGTGGCCAGCTTGCGTTCCAGGCGCCGCAGGCGGTGGAGCAGTTCGGCCGGGGACGCACCGCGCACCGGTGAGGCGTGCAGGGCGGCCCGGGCCCGGGCGGCGTCCAGGGCCCTCAGGGTCCACTGGCGGGCTGCTTCCAGGTCGCGGGCGGTGTGCTCGTAATACTTGGCCAGTTCCACCAGAGGACCGGGGTGGGCCAGGGGATCGTCCCCGGCCACCGCCTGCCAGATGCGGGCGGCTTCGTGGGGCCGGCCCTGGCGACGGTAAATGCGTCCCAGTTCCTCGCCCGCCCTGGCTGCCAGGACGCGGGGCAGCCTGGCCACTGCCCTTTCCCACAGGGACACCGCCTCAGAGGCATATCCCCGCGCCCACAGCATCCGGGCCAGGCCGTAAAGTTCCTCGGGCTCTGCTTGCTCCGCCTGCAGCCAGGGGGAAAGCAGGCGACAGGCCAGTACCACCAGGGTGAGCAGGTCGCGGCGGTTGTGCTCCAGCACCGGGGCCAGGGTGTTCGCGGGAGCGCCCCGCAGGTAGGCCCGGTAGACCTCGGGGATGAGTTCGCTGGGGATGTCGTCTTCCCGCGGGCACCGCAGGATCTCAGCCTCAAGATTACAGAGGCGGCAGGATGAAAGCCGGGATCGGAACAGCCAGCGGGCCGCAAACAGCAGGTCGGCGTGCACGGGATCAGGAGGGATGATTTGTCTGGCCAGCACCACGCGGTCACGGATGAGGGGCCAGTCGAAAGCCTTCCCGTTGAAGGAGACCAGCCCGGAAAAACGCCCGATGTCTCTCAGTACGGAGCAGATCAGGGCCGGCTCGGCAGTGGGGTCGGGAGCAAGGTACTGCCGCAGCACCAGGTTGCCGCCAGCGAAGTAGGCCAGGCCGCACAGGAAGACGATGGTTCCCGGTCCTCCCTGCAGGCCCGTGGTCTCCGTATCCAGGAACGCCCACGAGGGGGGAGGCAGGGCTACCGGGGGGAGGGCCAGGATACCCAGTCCCTCGGGGGGCAAGGCGAGGAACGACCCCAGGGTGAGATGACCGTGGCGGTGGGACGCGGGATAGTGGACTTCCCGGAAGTAGCACGGGCCGGCGGGAGTATCCTCCCGCTCGAGCCCCAGCACGGCCTCCACCTCCCGCCGCAGGTCTTTCTCCCGGGCTTCCGGCCGCAGTTCGATCCCCACTCGCGCGGGGTGTTCCGGCTGCCCCCCGGGGTGCGGCCGCTGGTGCATCTGTTCACCCGCCCGCTGGGTACGTTCCTGGAACTGGCGGAACTTTTCCCACAGGTCCATTTCGGGTCCCTTCCCAATCCCTTCCCGGACGTTATCGCTCCCCGGCTGCGGCGCTGCGTCAGGTGCGGCCCAGGGCGCGCTCCAGCAACAGGCGGGCGGTGCCCCGGGCATCCTGCCCCGTCTGGGCGGCCGGACCTACGCACGAAGGGCAGCCGTCCCGGCACGGGCACTCCTTGAGGGTGGCGAGGGCTGCTTCCAGGAGTTGTTCGTGCAGATCGTAAAGTTTCTCTGCCAGGCCCACCCCGCCCGGGTAGGCGTCGTAAAGGTAGATGGTGGGCAGGCCGGTGTGGGGCGAGCGCACGTGGGTAGCACTGCCCAGGTCGCGGGGGTCGCACAGGAGAAAGAGGGGGCCCACGTGGGCCAACAGGTGGGCGATGCCGGCCAGCCCCGCTTCCAGCTGCGCTGGCGGAAGCTGACCGCTCACCTCGGGAGCCAGGCTCACCCAGTAAGCGGTGGTGGGCAGTTCCTGCTCGGGCAGGTGGATGGGGCCGGAACCCACGTTCTCGTGGGTGTGCAGCTTGATCTTCTTGAACATGGTGGCCAGGGCGCGCACCAGCACCTGCCCTACCCCCCGGGCAGCGGGGGCCGGGTGGGAGCGCCACTCCTCCAGGACCTTGACCTCCACCGCCAGGCTGGCATCGGTGTAGTAGTCCACCTCCACCTGGCGCACGTATGCCTTCTTGTTGGGGTAGTCCAGCTTTTCCACCTGGTACTGTTCGCCCCCGTGCATATAGATGGCTTCCTCGTGCAGCAGCATGGGGGCCGAGAAGGCGTCCACCTCGCCTATGACCCGGGGTGACGGCCCCGTCTGGTCCACCACCACGAAGTTCTCGGCAGCGGCGGACCGCAGGCTGATTCCCTCGGCGGGGAAAGCGTCCGCCACCCAGAAGTACCGGTCTCCCTGGCGATGGAGCACGCCCTCTTCCTGCAGGAAGGCCAGCATTTCTTCCGTGGTGGGGACAGCGAACTGTTCCCCGGCGGCAAAGGGGAGTTCAAAGGCGGCGCACTTCAGGTGGGACATCAGTATGTACAGGTTGTCGGGGTTGATGAGGCCGTATTCGGGGGACTGGCTGAAGAAGTATTCCGGGTGGTTTACGATGTACTGGTCAAGGGGGTTGGAGGACGCCACCAGGACGGCGAGGGACAGCCCCGACCGGCGGCCCGCCCGTCCTGCCTGCTGCCAGGTGCTGGCCACTGTGCCCGGGTATCCCACCATCACGCACGCCTCCAGTTGCCCGATGTCGATGCCCAACTCCAGGGCGTTGGTGGACACCACGGCCCGTACGTGCCCCTCGCGCAGCCCGCGCTCGATGCGGCGCCGCTCCAGGGGCAGGTACCCGCCGCGGTAGCCCTGCACCGCCTCCGGGTGCGGGGTGCGTTCGCGCAGGTAACGGAGGAGCACCTCCACCGAGAGGCGGGTGCGGGCAAAAGTGATGGTCTGGATGTTGTGGGAAAGGAGCAGCCTGGCCCAGGAGGCACCTTCCAGCAGGGCCGACCGCCTGATCCCCAGTTCCCGGTTCACCAGGGGAGGGTTGTAAAAGATGAAGTGCTTTTCCCCCGAGGGGGCGCCGTTTTGGTCCACCAGCACGACCTCGTCTTCGATCAGGCGCTGGGCCAGCTCCTGCGGGTTGGCGATGGTGGCGGAGCACAGGATGAAGCGGGGGTGGGCACCGTAAAACTGGCAAATCCGCTTGAGACGGCGGATGACGTTTGCCAGGTGGCTGCCGAAAACGCCCCGGAACTGGTGCATCTCGTCGATGACCACAAAACGCAGGTTGGAAAAGAGCTTGAGCCATTTGGTGTGGTGGGGGAGGATGCCGGTATGGAGCATGTCGGGATTGGTGACCACGATGTGACCTGCGGAACGGATGGCCTGGCGGGCAGAGGCGGGAGTGTCCCCGTCGTAGGTGTAGGTGCGGATGTCGCTGCCCACCAGGGCCACCAGGTCGTGCAGTTCAGCCAGTTGATCCTGGGCGAGGGCCTTAGTGGGGAACAGGTAGAGGGCGCGGGCTTCCGGGTCCTGGAGAAGAGTGGTGAGGACGGGCAGGTTGTAGCAGAGGGTTTTTCCCGAGGCGGCCGGTGTTACCACTGCCACGTGCTTGCCGTCCCAGGCCGCCTGGAGCGCCTCTGCCTGGTGCGAGTAAAGCTGGTCGATCCCCTTCTTTTCCAGGGCCTGGCGCAGGACAGAGGGCAGGAAGGGTGGAAAAGGATGATAGCGCCCCGGGCGGGCACTCAGGACCTTCCAGGCGGTGATGTTGGCCCGGGTACGGGGCATGCGCTGAATTTCTTCCAGAAGTTGAGCCAGGTTCAAGCCTTTCACCTGCCCGAGAAGAGGTGATGGAGATGGAATCCCCTGATCTGCCGGTTTCGTCCCCACCCGGGTGCATCGACCTGCTGGCCATTGCTCCCCACCCTGACGATGCGGAGATCGGAGCGGGCGCTACCCTGGCCCTGCACGCGCGCCGCGGATACCGCGTGGGGATCCTGGACCTCAGCCGGGGCGAGCTGGGCACCAACGGCACTGCGGAGGAGCGCCTGGCCGAGGCGCAGGAGGCGGCCAGGGTCCTGGGCCTGGCCTGGCGGGGCAACCTGGGTCTTGCCGACCGGGGGCTTCAGCCCGAGCCCCAGCGGGTGACCGAACTGGCCCTCATGCTGCGCAGGTTGCGCCCGCGCGTGGTGCTCCTGCCTTCCCCCAGCGACGCTCATCCTGACCACCGGGCGGCGGGGATCCTGGCACGGGAGGCCCTCATGTCGGCCGGCCTTCCCAGGTGGGATCCCACCACGCCATCCCACCGTGCCCAGCGGGTCCTTTACTATTTCGTCGACCCCCCAGTGGCTCCTTCCCTGCTGGTAGATGTATCCGGTTATCTGGAGGTGAAAATGCGCGCCCTGCGCTGCCATGCCAGCCAGTTCCTGCCCGGACCCGGGCGGGTGCCTACCGTTCTCAACGACGGGCATTATCTGGTCCGGGTGGAGGCCCAGGCCCGTTACCTGGGTGCGATGATGGGGCGGGAGGCGGCAGAGGCGTTTTCGGCTGCGGAACTGCCCCTGTTTTCCGATCTGGTGGCCTGGTCGCTCAGGTGCCCTGACCCGGCCGGGAGCGGCGCAAGATGACGTGAGCCGCGATTGTTCCGGCTGCTGCAATCCCGCAGGTCCCCACGGGGCGGTCAGGACCTGGTTAAATGATGGCCGCCCTGCAGAGATTACTCACCGGGCGGCCATGAACACGGCAATTTCGGCCCCCGGGAGGCGACCGAGTTGGATCGCAGGTGGAAGATCGGTATCGGGGGTCTAGTAGCCCTTCTGATTGTGGTGGGCCTGTGGAGTGCTACTACCCCCCGCGCGTTTCGGCGCCCCGCCCCCTTTGAGGCGGTGGGTTACGTCCACGACCCCGCCACCGGACTGGCCAGCGCGCGCAGCCATCCCGACCGGCTCACGGCCCTTTCGCCCCTTTGGTACTCCGTGGGCCCCGACGGAGGGCTGGTGGATCCCCGGCCGGATCCGGCTTTGCGTGAGTTCGCCCGCAGCCAGCGCATTCCCCTGGTGGTGCTCATCAACAACCAGAAGGTGGGGGATAACTGCCAGTCCCTGCGCAGCGATGCCAGCCGGCGGCGTATGGTGAGGGAGATAACCGACCTGGTCACCAGGGAGGGGTACGACGGCATCAACCTGGACTTCCAGCAGATCAAGCCGGACGTCAGGGAAGAGTTCACAGCCGTGGTGCAGGATCTGGCCCGCAGCCTGCACGCCAAGGGCAAAATCCTGGCGCTTTCTCTGATACCTCCCGTAGGCGTTCCCCCCGACGTTACGGGGGCTTATGACTACCGGGCCCTGGGTCAGGCGGCAGACTATTCGGTGGTGTTCGGCTACGACCGGCACAACCCCTCCACCGGCCCCGGTCCCATCGCGCCGCGAGACTGGGTGGAGGCGAACATCAAGCACGTGGTGAGTCTGATCCCCGCCCGCAAACTGGTTCTGGGGGTGGGGGTATACGGCTACGACTGGGCGCTGCCCCGACGGTCTGTGGAGGACGTGACGCCCCTGGCAGTGCCCGATGCCCGCGAACTCGCCCGCAGGCACGGGGTGCAACCCCGCGTGGAACCGGGGGGTCAGGTGACCTTCCGTTACAGCAAGGCCGGTCGCGCTCATGAGGTGTGGTTCCAGGACGCCACCAACCTGAAGGAGAAGCTGGAACTAGCTCGCCGTTACAACCTGCGCGGCATCGCGCTGTGGCGCCTCGGTTTCGAAGAAGCCGCGCATTGGGACGTGCTCCCCCGGCGCCGTTAGGGTGAGTCGAGGCTCGACCGGGGTCGCGCGGCCGAGCGTGGCCCCGCGCCACCCGTGGCCGGAGATGAAAAAGGCGGGCGGATGCGGTAAAATCCTGTGCGATGAAGCAGGCTCACACTCCGGCGCGCGTGTGCATCATTTCCCTGGGTTGCGCCAAGAACCTGGTGGATTCCGAGTCGATGGCCGCTCTCCTGGAGAGGGCGGGATACCGGCTGGTTACCGACCCCGACCGGGCTGATGCCGTGCTGGTGAACACCTGTGGTTTCATTGCCCCCGCCAGGGAAGAATCCCTGGCCGTGATCCGTCAGGTACGGGGACGCGATCGGCAGCGGGTCCTGGTGGCCGCCGGGTGCCTTGCCCAGAGAATACCGGAAGAACTAGCCCGTGCTGGTGTGGATGCCGTGGTGGGCACGGGGGAACTCGAGCGGCTGCCTGAGGTGCTGGCCGCGTGCCTGCGTACGCCCGGGCGGCGAGCTGCCGACCGCGGAGCCGGGGATGCTGGCGCCAGGTCCGCGCGGGCGGTCGGGGTGTGGGTGGGGAGGCCGGAGGTACCTCTGGGTCTGCCGCGCCGGCTTTCCACCGGGGTTACCGCCTATCTGAAGATCGCGGAGGGTTGCGATCGGCGCTGCACCTTCTGCATCATCCCCCGCTTGCGGGGCCGCTACCGCAGCCGTCCCGTGGAGGAACTGGTGGAGGAGGCCCGCGGTTTGGTGGAGCAGGGGGCGCGAGAACTGGTGCTGGTGGCCGAGGACACCTCCCGCTACGGTCAGGACCTTTACGGCCAGGCGACCCTCCCCCGGCTGCTCAAAGCCCTGGCTGCGGTGGACGGGGTAGCCTGGATCAGGGTGCTGTACGCCTATCCTGCCGGATTTCCCCTGGAAGCGGCCCGGCTCATGGCTGATGAAGCCAAGGTACTGCCGTATCTGGACTTACCCCTGCAGCATATAAGTGATCACGTACTCTCCCGGATGGGTCGCCCTTACCGGGGCGACGATGTGCGCAGGCTGCTGGACCGTCTGCGGGCAATGGTGCCCGGTATCGTGCTGAGATCCACCTTCCTGGTGGGTTTTCCCGGGGAGACGGAGGAGGATTTCGGTCAACTCGTAGAGTTCTTACGCCAGTATCGCCTGGAACGGGCCGGCTTTTTCCCTTTTTACCCGGAGCCGGAGGCGCCGGCGGCGAGGTTTCCCGGCCAGGTGCCGGAAGAGGTCAAGAAGAGGCGGCTGGAGGAAGTGCAGGCGGTCCAGCAGGAGATTGCGGTAGCAGCAAACCGGAGACTGTTGGGCCGGGAAGTGGAAGTCCTGGTGGAGCTCAGGGCGCGGGCCCGCACCCTGTCCGGGCGCCGGGAAAAGTGCGGACGCATGTCTGCTTGGGGAGGGCAGGGGGACACGCAGCGGCGGGCAGGCCTGCCGGTGGCAGTGGGGCGTTGGGCGGGTCAGGCCCCTGAGGTGGACGGTCAGGTGCACGTGATCGGGAGCGAAGCGGCGCCGGGGCAGTTCGTGCTGGCCGAGGTGCAGGAAGTTCGCGATTCGGACCTGGTGGCCGTTGCGTCGGGAGCGTCCGCGCGGGATTAAATTGGCACCCGGGATGGCGAGGCATTTGCGCAGGCGTGTGCTATAATACGCGTTGACGTAATATTAGTTATGTATCCTTGGGTCCGGGATCGGTGTAGTGGACGGGCAGGTTCCGGAGGATGCCACCGCAGTGAGGGGGGAAAAGGGTGTCAGGCTACGTGCGCCGAGCGCTGGTAGCAGGTCTGGCGGCGGCGTTCACCTTTGCCGCGCTCTGGTGGGCCACGGCGGCGCTGGGCTGGGTCCGGGAGGACCGCCCGGTGGAGAGCGTTTTGGTCGCCCGGCCCGATCTGGTTTCCTACCGCCTGACGTGGAGGGGAGACACCCTGCAGGTCGAGGTGTTGCCGGGCCCCGGGGTGGACCTGCCCGAACTGTACACTTCATTGCATCGACAACTGGAGGCGGTGTTGGGAAGCCGCGCCTTTACCCTGCGGGTGCAAGACCGCCGCGATGCCACGCTGCAGGAGGCAATGCGAACTATGCGTCTCTACCTGGAGGAGGCGCTGGTGAACGGCCGCTTCTCCTGGGCGGACCAGATGGTGAGGGAGATCGCCACCCGCCGGGGCCTGGACTGGGCCCGCGTGAGCGTGGACACCGACTACGTTTACGTAGAACTTCGTCACGGCCCGGCCTACCTGTACGAAGTGGTCCGCCGTTCCGGGACCCAGTAGGCCGTCGAGCCGGACGGTGGCCGCCCGGCCGCCGCGCCAGTCAGGGTGCCCGTGCTCGGGCGGGGGACGGAGGAAGGATGCAGGTGCAAAAGAAGGAATTGCTGGTGTACGCGGCTTGGGGAGCGGGGGCGGGGGTGGTAGCCTATCTGGCCACCCGAGACGTGAATCTTTTGCCGGTCGTGGTGCTGGCCGGCCTGCTGTATTTCCTCATATACTCTACCGGTGCCGGCCAGGCTCTGGGACGTCGTTTCGTGCTCCACGTCTCGCAGGGCATGTGCCCGCGGGTGTCCTTCGACGACGTGGGTGGTCAGGGGGCGGCCAAGAAGGAACTGCTGGAAGCGCTGGAACTGGTAAACCGGCCCGACCGGGCACGCCGGCTCGGTATCCGTCCCATCAAGGGCATCCTGCTGGCGGGTCCGCCCGGAACGGGCAAGACCTTGCTGGCCAAGGCGGCAGCCAACTTCACCGATTCCATCTTCCTGGCCACCTCCGGGTCGGAGTTCATCGAGGTGTACGCAGGCGTGGGTGCCCAGCGGGTGCGGGACCTCTTCCGGCGTGCCCGGGAACAGGCCCGCCGGGCAGGCAAGAAGAGTGCCGTAGTGTTCATCGACGAATTGGAAGTTTTGGGGGGTAAGCGGGGCCGGTATTCCGCCCATCTGGAATATGACCAGACCCTTAATCA
>JBFLXJ010000030.1 GCA_040757085.1 Bacillota bacterium
TCCCATGCCGAACACGGTCGTTAAGCCCTCCAGGGCCGATGGTACTTGGCGGGGGACCGCCTGGGAGAGTAGGTCGGTGCCGGGAAACTTTCGCAAAACCCCCGCGGGACGAACCCCGCGGGGGTTTTGCCTTCGGGAGACACGTGCTATATATCGGCAGCGTGCGGAGGGGGGAGATCGTGGGGGAGGCACTGAGGTTTCCGCCCGGGTTCTTGTGGGGAACGGCCACGTCCTCGCACCAGGTGGAAGGCGGTAACGTGAACGACTGGTCCGAGTGGGAGCAGCGTCCCGGGAGGGTCTGGGGCGGACACCGGAGCGGACGGGCGTGCGACCAGTTCCACCTGTACCCACGGGATTTCGCTCAACTGGGGGAGCTGGGCTTTACCGCCCATCGCTTTTCCCTGGAGTGGAGCCGTATTGAACCGGAGGAGGGCCGGTTCTCGCAGGAGGCGGTGGACCACTACCGACGGGTCGTCGACGCCTGCCGGGAGAGCGGGATGGAGCCCTTCGTAACCCTTCACCACTTTACCAACCCGCTCTGGCTCAGTCGCCGGGGAGGCTGGCTGAACCGGCGGGTGGTGGATTGGTTTGCCCGGTACACGGAAGTGGCGGTGCGGGCCGTGGGGGATCGGGTCACCTGGTGGCTCACCCTGAATGAGCCGCTCGTATTCGCCACCATGGGTTACCTGACGGGCATATGGCCGCCGGGGCACCGGAGGTTCGGGGAAGCGGTGACCGTGGTGCGTCATATGCTCATGGCCCACGCCCGCGCCTACCGGGTCATCAAGGAGCATTTCCCGGCAACGCAGGTGGGGGTGGCTCACCACCTTCGGCCGTTTCACCCCCTTCGTCCCCGCTCCCTGATGGACAGGTGGCTGGCAGCCTTCCTCGACCACGTGTTCAACCGGCTGTTCGTGGAAGCGGTCGAAACCGGCCACGCGGGTTGGCCGGTCTGGGGGTGGTTGTCCCCGGGGAAGCGGGGGGTTGCCGGTCTGGCGGGCAGCCAGGATTTCCTGGGACTGAACTATTACAGCCGGGGGCTGGTGAGATTTGCGGTCAATCTTGCCGCTGCCGCTACCCAGCCTCCGCCTGCCGGGGCGGAAGTGAACCAGCTGGGGTG
Organism: Bacillota bacterium; assembly: GCA_040757085.1. NCBI lineage: Bacteria > Bacillati > Bacillota > Bacillota bacterium. The sequence goes on from JBFLXJ010000030.1 coordinate 1,121, forward strand.
GGAGGTGTACCCGGAAGGACTCCTGGAAGTGCTGCGCTCGCTGGGCAGCCACGGGAAGCCCATCGTGATTACGGAAAACGGCATTTGCACGGACGATGACGGTCAGCGTGTGCGCTTCATCCAGAGGCACCTGGAGGTTGTCCACCGGGCAATCCGGGAGGGCATTCGCGTGGTGGGTTACTTCTACTGGTCGAGCCACGACAACTTCGAATGGGCGGAAGGGTACCGGGCCCGCTTCGGTCTCATCGGAGTGAACTTTGAAACCCAGGAGCGGACGGCCCGACCCAGTGGCCGCTTCCTGGGGCAGGTGGCCCGCACGGGAGTGTTGCCGCCCCTCGACACGTTGTCCGGATGAGTGCGGAGGCAGGCGGGGCCGCCCGAGGTACCAGGCCCGCAGGGCGTGGGTGGCGTGGTCAATCTTCTGGAGGTGTGGGCGTAGCTTCGGTCAGGGCAGCGTAGAGTGCGGGCTGGCGATGAGCGAACGCGTCGGTACCGGGTACGATGGCTTTGTGGCGGGCCAGGCAGAGGTGAGCCTGGCCCGCTATGCTCTGGTCGGTGCCGGTGAAGGCCTGGGCCAGGATGCGGCCGTCGGGATCCACCACCAGGCTCGCTCCGCGAGCATCTACCCCGGTCCGGGCTGCATCCGCGGGTGTCCCACCCCTGCAGGTGTCTCCTGTGCGGATGTGGGTGCCTCTTGTGTGGGCGCCGGTGCACCCTGAGACGGGGGTGGGTGCGTTGGCGGCGACCACGAACACCTTGTTTTCCGCTGCCCGGGTACGGGCCACCAGTTCCACCAGATCGGCTGGCAGTGAGCAGGGCCAGGCCAGCCAGTCAGCGCCCAGCAGGGCGAGCACCCGGGGCACTTCCGGGAGCAACGCCTCCCGGTCGAGCATCACCCCCACCCGGCCGGCGGGGGTGTCGTACACCCGGCGATCCAGGGACAGAGAGCGGTCTACCACCACCTCCAGGTCCGGTGTCTCCAGGCGGCTCATCAGTTCCCCTCCGTTCCGCCACGCCAGGATCCTCACCGGCGGGGCCGCGTGCCCTTGTCCGGGGTCGAAATGGGGATCGGGGTTCCCGGGCAGGGGGCTGGCAACCACGGCGGTGGCACCTTCGCAGGCCAAGCCGTACAGGAAAGAGGAGAGCAGATCTGGTCGGGAAAGTTGCAGAGCTGCCAGGCGCACCACCTCGGCGGTCGGGGCCGGTGGGGAGGGCAGCGGTGCGGCCACCGGATTCGGGGATGCCAGCAGGGCGTAGGCGGCGGGCTGGCGGTCGCGCAGGGGATCGAAGTCGGGCCAGAGGGGGCCGGCGACCTGGGGCAGGGGAAGGTCCGCCCAGATCACTTCGGGGCTGGTGGAACCGGCCCGGGCCAGTATCTCTCCGTCCGGGGAGACCACCTGGCTGCGCCCGCAGTAGACCACGCGGCCTGCCTCCATCCCCACCTTGTTGGCTGCTGCGATGTAACAGCGGTTCTCGAAGGCCCTGACCCTGAGCATGTACTCCGCCTGGGGGTTGCTGAGGCGAGCGGGGTCGCGCCCCGAAGAGACCCAGCCGGTGAGGTCCAGTTGTAAACGGGCCCCCCGAAGGGCCAGCAGGCGGGGTATCTCCGGAAGGCGCCCGTCCGCGCACACGAACATGCCCACCTTCCCCCAGGGAGTGGAGGCCAGGGCGGGCGTGGAACCGGGAGCGAACCAGCGGCAGTCGAAATGCCACAGGAAGTGTTTGTATCCACGGGCTACCACCTCGCCGGTGGGCGAGAGCAACACGGCGCTGTTGAGGAGGGTACCTTCCCGCCCCGGCTCGACCAGCCCCAGGGCCAGGTAACAGTTGCCCCGGCGGGCCAGGTTGGCGAACATCTCCAGGACCTGGGCCGGAGGGCGCAGGTGTGTCTGGTGGTATGCGGCCAGAAAATAGGCAGGATAGGTGCATTCGGGTAGGACGACCATATCGGGCCGACAGGCCAGAGCCCGCTCGGTCATGGCCAGGGCGTGGGACAGTCCCTCTTCTGCCCTCTCGAGGTCGTAAGCCTGAAGCTGGACGCACGCTACTCTCATGGGCGGTGGCTCCTTTCGGGATTGCGTTGCGGGAGTGTGCACGGCTACTACGGGGAAGAACCGGCGGTACGCCGGCCACGGGGAGGAAGTGGCGGGTGATGTGCCAAATACAGGCTGACGGGAGGGATGGACGTGTTGCGCATCAGCCGGGAGGAAGTGGCAAGGCGCAGAGAACGGCTCCTGGAAGAGGCAGCGCGGGAGGGATGCCAGGGAGCTTGTATGTTCGGTCCCGTTGAGGTTTTCTACTTTTCCGGTTTCTCCTTCCTGCCCACCGAGCGACCGGTGGTGCTGGTGGTCACCCCCGAACCCCGGTCGGTGCTCCTGGTGCCTCGCCTGGAAGAGGAACACGCCCAGCGGGACTCGTACGCCGACGAGGTGCGGTCGTACCCCGAGTACCCGGGGCGGCGGCACCCCATGGAATTCCTGCGCGAGTTGCTGGTTGACCTCCACCTGGCCGGGAGGCGCCTGCTGGCGGACGCCGACGGATACTCCTCGGGTATGGGATACCGGGGCCCGCGGTTGAGCGAGATAGCGGGTGAAGAGGTGAAGGTGGTCGCCGACGCAGGTGCGCGTATGCGCATGGTGAAGTCCCCCGAGGAGATATCCTTGATCAGGGAAAGCGTGCGCTGGGGCAACCTGGCCCATGCCTTCCTCCAGGAGCTGGTGGCGCCCGGCCGCAGCGAGGTGGAGATCTCGTGGCAAGCCTCCGCGCGGGCCACGGATGCCATGCTAAGAGCGCTGGGGCCCCACCGGGTTTGCTGGGGGATCGGGGAGCCCGGAGCCGCAGCGGGGTTCCGCGGGCAGGTGGGAAAGGAGTCGGCACTTCCCCATTCTCTGACCACTGGGGCGGTGCTGCGCAGGGGAGACATCCTGGTCACGGGGGCGGGGGCGAACGTGGGTGGTTACCAGAGCGAACTGGAGCGCACCATGTTCGTGGGGCAGCCCGACGCCAGGGTGCGGCGCATGTTTGAACTCATGCTGGGTGCCCAGCAAGCCGCCTTCGACGCGATAAGGCCGGGGATCCGGTGCGCCGATGTGGATGAGGTCGTGAGGCGCTTCTTCGCCGATAACGGGCTGGAGGCGTACTGGAGGCACCATACCGGCCATGCCCTGGGCATCCTCGGACACGAGGCACCATTCTTCGACGCGGGGGATGATACGGTCATCGAACCCGGGATGGTGTTCAGCGTGGAACCCGGGATATACGTGCCCGGGCTGGGAGGATTCCGGCACTCCGACGCCGTGCTGGTTACCGGAGACGGGGTGGAAGTGCTGACTTACTACCCCCGCGACCTGGACAGCCTGGTATGTGAGGTGTAGCTTACGGCGCAGGAAGGTGCGTGCATGCCTGTTGTGGAGGCCCTGCTGGCATGGGAACGGTCCGGTCTGTGTTCGTTTCACACGCCCGGACACCGCCAGGGCAGAGAGGTGGCGGCTGAAGTGGCGGCACTCCTGCCGGAACGCCTCTTTGCGCTGGATGCCACCGAGCTGCCGGGGCTGGATGACCTCCACCACCCGCAGGGGATCATCGCCCGGGCCCAGCGCCTGCTGGCTGACCTGTACGGTGCAGACGAATCCTTCTTCCTGGTGGGAGGAAGCACGGCGGGTATCATGGCGGCGTTGCTGGCCGCGGGCGGTCCCGGGAAAAGGCTGCTCATGGCCCGCTACAGCCACCGGGCAGCATTCGCGGCCGCCATCCTGTCGGGGTGCCGGGTTCGGTACCTGCCCGAAGAGTGGTCCGGCGACGGTCTCCCCGTGGGGCCTTCCCCGGCGGAAGCGGCCCGGGCCGTACGGGATTGGCGTCCGGCCGTGCTTCTGCTGACCAGGCCCAACTACTACGGGATCGGGTTCCCCCTGGAGCAGGTGGTCGAGGCCTGCCGGCAGGTAGGGACGGTGCTGGTCGTGGATGAGGCCCACGGCGCCCACTGGGGGGTAGGGGGTTTGCCATCTGCCCTGGATGCCGGTGCCGACCTGGTGGTCCAGAGTGCTCACAAGACGCTTCCTGCCCTCACCCAGGGTGCCTGGCTGCACCTCGTCGGCTCCCGGCTGGATGGCGTGCGGTTGCGAGCCAGCCTGCGCATGGTGCAGAGTTCCAGTCCCTCGTACCTGCTCATGGCCTCCCTGGATGCGGCCAGGTGGCACCTGGGGCGGTGGCTTCCCGAGGCGACGGTGCACCTGGAGCGCGCCCGCCAGCTTCAGAAAAGGCTCGAGCGGGCGGGAGTATTTCTCCTCCCCCGGGACCTGCCGCCGGGGTGGGTGCACGATCCTCTCCGTCTGGTGGTGGACACGGCACAGATGGGGTGGGAAGGCCGGGAGGCTGCCAATTTTTTGCGGGAGGCAGGTATTGAAGTCGAGTGGGCCGAACCAGACAGAGTACTTATCCTCCTCGGTTTGCGTCCGGGCCCGGACAGCGACGCACTGGCGGAAGTCCTGACCCGGTTGCCCGGCCGGGGAACACGCACCGCGGTGGTCGGCGGCGTCGCCGGGGCTAGGGTTGGGAGCACGGGGATCGGGCCGTACCCCCGTCTGGAGGCGGTGACCGACCCAACCCGAGCCTGGTGGGCGGAGCAGGAAACGGTGCCTCTAGAGCGGGCGGTGGGGCGGATAGCGGGGGATATGCTCTACCTTTCCCCACCCGGGGTGCCGGTGGTGGCCCCCGGGGAGAGGTGGAGCGAAGAGGCTCTGGCTTTCGTGCGGCGCTGTCACGAGATGGGTCTGGTACCGGTGGGCCGACAGGAGCCAGGGATGGTCCGGGTATTGCGAGAGGAATAGGACCAGCGGGTGGGGGCGGGTCGCCGTCCCCCGGGGGAGGGGCTGTGGCCGTGGGGCATTTCATCACGCTGGAGGGACCCGATGGGGGCGGCAAGTCGACCCAGTTGAGGTTACTCTTGCCCAAGCTCAGGCGGCGCGGCTTTGAGGTAGTGGCCCTGGGCGAGCCCGGGGGCACGGCCCTGGGGCAGGCGATCAGGCAACTGGTCCTGGATCCCGGGCGGGTCATATGCCCCCAGGCGGAGGTGCTGCTGTATGCGGCATCCCGGGCTCAGGTGGTGCACGAGGTGGTGCTGCCTTCCCTGCGGGAAGGAAAGGTGGTCGTGCTGGAAAGGTTCCTGGACTCCAGCCTGGCCTACCAGGCCGCCGGACTGGGCATTCCGCCGGAGCACGTCCTGGAGGTAAACCGCCTGGCCACGGAGGGGCTGGAGCCCGACCTGACCATCCTCCTGGATATCGACCCCGGCTGGGCCAGGCAGCACCGCCTGACCGGGAATCCGGACCGCATCGAAGGACGCGACGAGGAATACCAGCGGCGGGTCAGGGAGGGGTTCCTGGATGTGGCCCGGGCCCACCCGGAAAGGGTAAAAGTGGTCGATGGCACTCTTCCGGTACGGGAAGTCGAGAGGATTGTGTGGCATTTGGTAGAAGAATCCCTGCACAGGGCAGGGCTCCTGTAGAGGGCCACAAGGTGAGGTGAGGGCGTGAAGCTGATCGTGGCCGTCATCCAGGATAAGGATTCCGTGCGGTTGCTGGAGGCCCTGGTGAAGAAGGGATACCGGGCCACCAAACTGGCCAGCACGGGGGGCTTTCTGCGCGAGGGGAACACCACGGTACTCATCGGGGTGGAGGATGGCCAGACGGACGAAGTGCTGGCCACCATCAGGGAAACCTGTCGGCCCCGTGAGCAGCTGGTAACCCCTCTTACTCCCATGAGCGGTCCCGCCGACTCGTACGTGGCTTACCCGGTGGAAGTGATGGTGGGCGGGGCCACCGTGTTCGTGCTCAACGTGGAGCGGTACGAAAAGATATGACGCCCCGGGAGCAACTCGAGGCCGCCCTGCGGGCAGGGCGGCTCGGGCACTGTTACCTGTTGTGCGGAGTGCGCAACCGCAGCGAGGAGGTGGCCCGCGGGGTGGCGGAGGCATACCTCTGCCTGGCGGGCGGCAGTGATCGTCCCGATGCGGCCCGGCCCTGTGGCACCTGTGCTTCCTGCCGGGCTGCCCGGCAGCATACCCACCCCGACCTGCGCCGCTGGGAGGCGGAGCGCGGCGCCTGGCGCATCGAGCAGGTGCGTGCCCTGATCGGGGAAGCGTTCCGCCGCCCCACCCTGGGTGAGCGCCGCGTGCACATCCTGGTGGACGTGCATCTTCTTACCCTGCCCTCGGCCAACGCCCTCCTCAAGTTGCTGGAAGAACCGCCCCCGGGGACCCTTTTCCTCTTGCTGGCCGATCAGGTCGCCGATCTGCCCGCCACCCTGCTTTCCCGCTGCCAGCTGCTCGCCTGGCCGCAGGAAGACGCCGGGAGGGCGGGGGCTTCTCTGGCGGAGGAGATCCTGGAGGCGACTGGGCGGGGCAAAGGGTCCCACCTCTTGCTGCTGGCCAAACGCCTGACGGACCGGGGTGAGGAAGTCACCGGGGAACTGACCGCAGTCATGCGGGACCGCGTGGTGCGTATGGTCAGGGAAGGGCAGGACGCCGATGCCACCCGGGCGTTGCTGCGAGCGTGGGAAGCGGTGGAGCGGGCTGCCACCAGGCTGGAGGCCCACGGCAATGCCCGCCTGGTTTGGGAATGCCTGCTCCTGGAGCTTGCCGACGTGTTCGCTGCTTGTCCCTGCCGCGCCCGCGGTTTATAATGCGGGGGGAATTTATGCAGTTCACGGCTGGTGAATCATTTGGCTAAGGTAGTGGCCGTTCGTTTTAGGCGCGTCGGAAAACCCTATCACTTCGACCCGGCAGGGCTCGACCTCGAGCCCGGTGACCGGGTAGTAGTGGAAACGGCGCGCGGGTTGGAGATCGGGGAAGTGATCTGTCCGGTGCGGGAGGTCCCCGATGGGGAACTGGTACAGCCTCTGAAGCCCGTGCTGCGGGTGGCCACGGAAGCCGACCTGCGCCAGGCAGAGGAGAACCAGGTCCTGGCCCGGGAGAGCCTGCGTGTTTGCAGGGAGAAGGTGGCCGCCCGCGATCTGCCCATGCACGTGCTGGACGCCGAGTACACCCTGGATCGCTCCCGCCTGGTTTTCTACTTCGTCTCCGAAACCCGGGTCGACTTCCGGGAACTGGTGCGAGATCTGGCCAGCAGCTTCCGCACTCGCATCGAGCTCCGGCAGGTGGGGGTGAGGGACGAGGCGAAGATGGTGGGAGGCCTGGGTCCGTGCGGTCGCGAAGTGTGCTGCGCGGTGTGGCTGGCCGAGTTCCAGCCGGTATCCATCCGCATGGCTAAGGTGCAGAACCTCTCCTTGAATCCGGGCAAGATATCGGGCCTGTGCGGCCGGCTCATGTGTTGTTTGCGCTACGAGGCCGACCAGTACCGGCCTCAGGCCGGAGAGGAAGCCGAAGACAAAGAGGCTGAGGAAGCTGGGGACGATACCGAACCGTCAGGAAACTGATTCCCCAACCGGCAGCAGGGAGGCGGTACTCCAGCGCTGGCAGGTTACCGTCCGGGGGACGGTCCAGGGTGTAGGTTTTCGCCCGTTTGTCTGGCGCCTGGCCACGTCTCTGGGGTTGCGGGGCTGGGTGGCCAATGCAGGGGTGGGAGTGGTCATCGAGGCGGAGGGGCCGCTCGGGGCCCTGGACAGTTTCGTGCGGGCGCTGCGTTCTCATCCGCCCCTCCTGGCCCGGGTGGAAGAAGTGGAAGTACAGCCGTTGCCCGGGCTTGCCGATCCCCCCGAGGGGGGATTCTATATCCTGGCCAGCCAGGGAGGAGCACCCGCCCAGGTGATGATACCGCCCGATCTGGCCACCTGCCCCGATTGCCGGCGGGAGATAGGCGATCCTGCGGACCGTCACTACCGGTATCCCTTCACCAACTGTACTCGCTGCGGTCCCAGGTTCACGGTGGTGACGGGCCTGCCCTACGATCGCGCCCGCACCACGCTGGCCTCTTTTCCCATGTGCGAACACTGCCGCCACGAATACGAAGATCCCGGGGATCGGCGTTTCCACGCCCAGCCCACCGCCTGCCCGTTGTGCGGGCCGCGGGCCTGGGTGGTAGATGCTGCAGGGCGCGAACTTCCCGGCCCCTGGGACCGGGTCACCCGCGAGTTGCTCCGGGCCGGGTACGTCGTGGCCGTCAAGGGCATGGGCGGCTACCACCTGGCCTGCGATGCTACATCCGAAGAGGCGGTGGCCCGGCTGCGGGAACGCAAGAGGAGGCCAGCTCGGCCCTTTGCCGTCATGTTCCCCGACCTGGAAACGGTGCGTGTTCATTGCCTCCTGTCCCCCCTGGAAGAGGAACTGCTCACCTCGCCTCAGGCCCCCATCGTCATCCTCCCCCGGCGGTCGGAAGCGGGAGCTCTGGCGTCTTCGGTGGCTCCGGGGCTGGATACCGTGGGGGCCATGTTACCCTATACCCCTCTGCACATCCTCCTGCTGGAAGGGTCACCGCCCCTGGTGATGACCAGCGGCAACCGCAGCGGCCTGCCCATCGCAAAGAACGAAGAAGAGGCGCTGACCCAACTGGGAGACATAGCTGATTACTTCCTCGTCCATAACCGCCCCATTTTCCGGCGCTGCGATGATTCGGTGGTGCGGGTGATGCCATCCTGGGGGCCATCGTGCCCCGGGGGATACGTGCAACTCGTCCGCCGCTCGCGCGGGTATGTCCCTGCGGCCATTTCTCTGCCCCTGCCTCCTGGTGCCCCCTCGGAGTTACCGGTGGTGGCAGCCCTGGGGGCAGAGATGAAGAACGTGGTGTGCCTGACCAGGGGGAACCAGGCTTACCTCAGCCAGCACCTGGGGGAGATGGACACGGTGGAAGGGGTGGAGAACCTGCGGGAAGCCCTTGGGCAGATGGCTTCCTTGCTGGGGGTGGAGCCCGCAGTGCTGGCCCACGACATGCACCCTACCTTCTCTCTGACCGGCCCGGCGCAGCAGTTCCCCCCCGAACGGCGGGTCAGCGTTCAGCATCACCACGCCCACCTGGCCTCTGTCCTGGCCGATGCCCAGGTGCCCGGCCCCGTGCTGGGCCTGGTGGCCGACGGGGTGGGATACGGGACTGACGGTCAAGTGTGGGGGATGGAGGTGCTGGTGGGATCGCTGGGAGGGTTCCGGCGGGCGGCTCATCTGGCCTACGTGCCGCTCCCCGGCGGCGAGGGGGCGATCCGCAACCCCCTGCGCATGGCGGTTAGCTACCTGCGTCACTCGCTGGGCGACGAAGGCCTGGAACTGGCCCGGCAACTTTTCGCGGGCCACGAACGGGAAGTCACCGCCACCTGGCACCTGTGTGCGCGGACGGGCCTGCTCTGCTCCAGCGCGGGCCGCCTGTTCGATGCAGTATCCGCCCTGCTGGGGATATGTCACCGCAATACCTACGAGGGCCAGGCGGCCATCGAATTGGAGGAGGAAGCGTGGCGGGCGCTTGCCGGGCGTTCGCCTGACGCGCTGCTGGCGGAGACCGTCCCGTCCCGGCTCTGCCAATCCGGCGGCGAGGGTTCCTTCCGGGACCGGGAGGGGGACTTGTCCTGGCGGTGGGAGCGCTCGGGGGAAGTATGGGTGGTGGATCCCGGGCCCCTGGTGACCGCCCTGGGACGGGAGATTCTGGCCGCGGGGAAGGATCAGGGGGCGCGGCGGCGCCTCGCCCTGCGCTTTCACCTGGAGGTAGCCGATATGATGGTCCGCCTGGCGTGCCTGGTGGCGCGGGAGGAAGGCCTGGACACGGTGGCCCTGTCGGGGGGCACCTTCCAGAACGGCCTGCTGGTCCCTTTGGTGGCGGCAGGGCTCGAGCGGGCGGGTCTGCGCTGTCTCCTTCCCCGGCAGGTACCTGCCAACGACGGGGGGATTGCCCTGGGGCAGGCGGCGGTGGCGGTCTGGAAGCTGGCGGGGGGTGAGGAGTTTGTGCCTGGCCGTGCCGGTGCAGGTGCTGGCTCGGGACGGTGACTGGGGAGAGGTGCAGAGTGGCGGGACCCGCCTGCGGGTGGCGCTGCACTTCGTCCCCGGGGCCCAAGCGGGGGACTGGGTGCTGGTGCACGCGGGGGTGGCCATCGCCGTTCTGGACGAGAAAGAGGCGCGGGAAAGCCTGGCCCTCCTTGGGGAGTTGAGTGCCGGCGATGGTCGTTGACCGGGCGGTGTGGGATAGGTTTCGGGACCCCCGCGTGGCCCGCGGGCTGGTGGCCAGGATCCGCGAAAGGGTGGCGCGGGAACTGGGGGGCCACGTGGCTCTTATGGAGGTGTGCGGCACACACACGGTGGCCATCTCCCGCACCGGCATCCGTTCCGCCCTGCGGGATGCGGTCACCCTGGTGAGTGGCCCGGGTTGTCCCGTGTGCGTTACTTCTGCGGGGGACGTGGATGCCATGGTGACGCTGGCCGCTTCCGGCCTCACCGTGTTTACCTTCGGGGACATGATGAGGGTTCCGGGAAGTTCTGCCAGCCTGGAGGCGGTGCGGGCCCAGGGTGGCCGGGTGAGGCTGGCCTACTCCCCTCTGGATGGAGTCCTGTATGCGGCTTCCCGCCGGGATGAGGAGGTGGTGTTCCTGGCGGTGGGTTTCGAGACCACGGCACCCGGGGTGGCCCTGGCCCTGGTGCAGGCCCGCCGGCTGGGCCTGGCGAACTTTTCCATCTACCCCGCCCACAAGCTGATTCCCCCGGCCCTGCGGGCCCTCCTCGATCAGGGCGAGGCGAACGTGAGCGGTTTTCTCCTGCCCGGACACGTATCCACCGTGATCGGCCGACGCGCCCTTTCCTTCCTGGCAGAGGAATACGGCGTGCCGGCGGTGATCGCCGGGTTTGAACCCGTAGACATCCTTATGGCGATAGATCGGCTCACCGGGATGATGGCCTCCGGAGAGGTCGGGGTGGTGAACATGTACCCGCGGGCAGTGCGCGAGGAGGGTAATCCCCTGGCCCAGCAGGCCATGTGGTCCTGCTTTGAGCCGGTAGACGCCACCTGGCGCGGGCTGGGGATGATCGGCGGGAGCGGGCTCGACCTGCGGGCGAGCTGGTTGGATTTCGATGCCCGCCGGCGGTACGGGGTGGAGGCCCGGGAGCCGGCTGCGGCGCGGTCCGGGTGCCGCTGCGGTGACGTGTTGCGGGGAAGCCTGCTCCCCCCCTGCTGTCCCCTGTTCGCCCGCGTCTGTACCCCTGCGTCGCCGCAGGGGCCCTGCATGGTGTCCTCCGAGGGCGCCTGCGCTGCCTACTTCCGCTACGAAAGGGGCGATGACGGTGACCGCCAGGGAGAAGGGGCAGGTGCTCCTGGCCCACGGTGACGGAGGGCTCCTCACCCACCAGCTGATAGCCGATCTTTTCCTGCCCCTGCTGGGCAATCCCGTGCTCAGGCGGCTGGAAGATGCGGCCGTGCTGGAGCTGGGTGGGGGCCGGGTGGCATTCACCACGGACTCCTTCGTGGTCCGGCCGCTTTTCTTCCCCGGGGGAGATATCGGGAGGCTGGCCGTGTGCGGCACCGTGAACGACCTCGCCATGGTGGGCGCCCGCCCCCTGTACCTGTCGGCCGGGTTTCTCCTCGAAGAAGGCCTCGACCTGGGCGTCCTGGAACGGGTGGTCGACTCCATGCGCCGGGCGGCGTCCGAAGCTGGGGTGCAGGTGGTGGCTGCGGACACCAAGGTGGTGGAGAGGGGCAGCGTGGACGGAATCTTCATAAACACGGCCGGGCTGGGGCTGGTGCCGCCGGGAACGGTGATCGGCCCGGAGGCCGTGCGGCCCGGGGATCGCCTTCTCCTGAACGGGCCGGTGGGAGAGCACGAACTGGCGGTTGTTCTGGCCCGCGAAAACCTGGGAGTGGAGAGCTCCGTAAGCAGCGATTGCGCAGCGCTGAACCATCTGGTGGCCGACATCATGACCTGCTGTCCGGGGGCGCTGCACTTCTTGCGGGATCCCACCCGCGGAGGCCTGGCTACCGTGGCCCGGGAGATGGCGGCCGCCTGTGGATTGGATTTTTACCTGGAAGAGGATTGCATACCGCTCACCGACGAAGCACGCGCCCTGTGTGACCTGCTGGGGCTGGATCCCCTGTATTTGGCGAACGAAGGAAAGTTCCTGGCCGTGGTGGATGCCGCGCAGGCCTCTCGGGTCCTGGAGGCGTGCCGGGCTCATCCGCTGGGGGCGGGGGCCAGCCTGGTGGGCGAGGTGCGTCCCGGTCGGGGCTATGCCTACCTGATCACCAGCCTGGGGGGTACCCGGCGCCTGGAGTTGTCGGCAGGGGCGCAGTTCCCCCGCATCTGCTAGGTCTGCCGTCGGTGAGACCACCAGGCAGCAGGTGAGCCTACGCGCGCCCGCCCCCTGCGGCAAGGAAGTACCGGCTCCCGTGGCGGTTATCCCGTGGCCGGAGCCGCCTCAAGTGAGAGGCATCACAAGGGCCGTGGGGTTTTATGGTTGCCGGGATATTGCAATGCTGGTTTTAAGCCGTTTGCAAGGTTTGCGTAATGGGTGCGCCATAAATTGTTGTTACAATTTGACCGGACATGTGAAACGTGTCACAACCCCCGCCGAGGTTCAGTGGTGCGCCTGCGAGATGTCCAGCGAATCCTGCATGCGGAGGTGCTCTGGGGCGAGGACCTGCTCGACAGGGAGGTCGTGGCCGGCTTCGGCTGCGACCTCATTTCCGATTCCCTCTTCTTCGCCACGCCCGGGACGTTGCTGCTGACGGGCCTCACCCACCCGCAGGTGGTACGGGCAGCCGAACTCATGGAGTTCTGCGGTGTGGTCTTCGTCCGGGGGAAGAGGCCTGCCGACTCGGTGGTCGATCTAGCACGGGACAAGGGCATACCCCTGCTTCTCACCAGGTTCCTGCTGTTCGACAGCTGCGGGCTGCTGTATGAGGCGGGGCTGCGGGGATGCCGTGCCCAAGAGCGCCGGTGAGGACCATGGTTGAGGAACTGGTCCTGGAGTTCGAGGTGAGGGGCCTGGACTTCGCGGCGGTAGGAGAGGCTTCCGGCAGCATCAAGCGCACCCTGCAGCAGGTGGGGATGGAGGCGTCGCTGGTGCGGCGGGCCGCCGTGTGTGCTTTCGAGGTAGAAACCAACATTGTGATCCATGCCAGGCGGGGCGTGGTGCGGGCCCGCATCTCCCCGCAGCGGGTGGTCGTGGAGGCCGAGGACGAGGGGCCAGGTATCCCCGATCTGGAGCTCGCCATGCAGGAAGGTTACTCCACCGCGCCCGCCTACGTCCGCGAGATGGGCTTCGGGGCGGGCATGGGCTTTTCTAACATGCGGCGGTGCTCGGACCATATGGAGGTGTCCACCGAGGTGGGCAAGGGCACCCGGGTTCGGCTCGTCATCGAGGTGGGCAAAGCATGAGCCAGGGCGGGTACTTCCACTCGGTGCGGCTGGACCTGGCCAAGTGCAAGGGGTGCACCAACTGCATCAAGCGCTGCCCGGTGGAGGCCATCCGGGTGCGCGAGGGCAAGGCCCGGATTATGGAAGAACGCTGCATCGACTGCGGCGAGTGCGTGCGGGTATGCCCCAACCACGCCAAGTACGTGGTCACGGATGGCCTGGAGCGTTTGCAGGACTTCCGTTGCCGGGTCGCCCTGCCCGCACCGGCCTTTTACGGGCAGTTCCGCCCGGACGTCCCGCCCGGGGCTGTGCTCGCCGCCCTGCTGGGAGCGGGGTTCGACGGGGTATTCGAGGTGGCGGTGGCGGCTGAGGCGGTTACCCTGGCCACCCGGGCGTACCTGGAGCGGGGCATGCCGCGGGCGGCCCGTCCTCTCATCTCTTCGGCCTGTCCCGCGGTGATCCGGCTCATGCAGGTGCGGTTCCCCACCCTCCTGCCCCACATCATCCCGGTGGAGACCCCCATGGAGATAGCAGCCCGCCTGGCCAAAGAGGAAATGGCGCGGGAGCGGGGCGTGAATCCCCGCGAGATCGGTGCATTTTTCATCACCCCCTGCGCGGCCAAGGTCACGGCTGCCAAGCAGCCCGAGGGGAGCCTGGTGAGCAGCGTGGACGGGGTGCTCTCCATGAGCGCCATGTACGCCGAAGTCCTCCGGCGACTGCCCGACGTCGACCTGAGCGGGGAACTGCACCGCTCCTCGGGCATGGGTATTGGCTGGGGGGCGGCAGGGGGCGAAGGCCGGGCCCTGGGAACGGGCACTGTCCTGGCCGTGGACGGCATCCACAATGTGGTGACCGTGCTGGAAGAGGTGGAGCGGGGGACGCTGTCGGACGTCGACTTCATCGAGGCCCAGGCCTGCGTGGGAGGCTGCATCGGAGGGCCGCTGGCAGTTCAGAACCCGTTCATCAGCCGGGTGCGGATGCGCCGCCTGGTGGAGGAGTACGGCAAGCGGGGTCCCGGAGTGGACGAGGCCGAGGTGAGGCGGCGGTTCCGGCAGGGTTTCTTTGACATGGTCAAGCCCATCGGGCCCCGCCCCGTCCTGCGCCTGGACGAGGACGTCACCCGGGCCATCCGCAAGATGGACCGCCTGGAGAAGACGCTGGCCCGCCTGCCCGGCCTGGACTGCGGCGCCTGCGGGTCCCCTACGTGTCGCGCCCTGGCCGAGGATATCGTCAGGGAGCGTGCCTTCGAGACCGATTGCATTTTCCAGTTGCGAGAGCATCTCGAGGAGCTGGCAGAGCGCATGGTGCAACTCACCCGCATCGTGCCTCCAGCTCTCTCCAGGGACAAGGCCCCCGGTGGAGGTGGCGGCGGTGAACCTGAAGACCGTGGTTGAGAAGCTGGGCCTGGAGGTGCTGACGGGGTCGGCTCACCTGGACCGGGACGTTACCGGGGGGTATGTGAGCGACCTTCTGTCGGACGTGATGGCCAACGCCGTGTCGGGCCAGGTCTGGATGACCATCCAGACCCACCAGAACGTGGTGGCGGTGGCCAGCCTGGCCAATCTGGCGGGTGTCATCATTACCTCGGGCAAGAAGCCCGATGCCGAGACCCTGCAACGGGCCGACACCGAAGGAGTGGTGATCATGCGATCGCCCTATCCCACCTTCCGGGTGGCTGGCGAACTCTGGAGGCTTTTGGGCGGGGCGGGTTAGATGGCCCGGCTGCGCCGGTGGCGGGCGGACCTGCACGTGCACACGGCCCTGTCGCCCTGCGCCGACGATGACATGAGTCCCTGGCGGGTGGTGGCGGCGGCACAGGTGGCGGGGCTTGACCTGATTGCGGTGACCGATCACAACTCCTGCCGGCAGGTACGGGCGGTGATGGAAGTGGGGAGGACGGCCGATCTGGCGGTGATCCCGGGCATGGAAGTGCAGACGCGGGAAGACGTGCACCTGGTGTGTCTCTTCGACACCCCGGAGCAGGCGGAAAGCTGGGGAGAAGAGGTATACCGTCACCTGCCGGCGCGCTCCAATCCCGAGCAAACCTTCGGAAGGCAACTCCTCTTTGATGCCTGCGACCGGCCGGCCGGTAAGGAGGAACGATTGCTGCTGTGTGCCTGCGACCTGGGGGTCGAGCAGGTGGTGCAGCGCGTTACCGCCATGGGCGGCCTGGTCGTGCCCGCTCACGTCGACCGCCAGGCCTACGGCCTGGTGTACACGCTGGGTTTCTTTCCTCCCGGCCTGGACCTGCTGGCAGCCGAGATTTCCGGGCGGGAAGCGGAGGAAGCCGTGAGGACCCGGTTCCCCCAGCTGGGCGACATCCGCCTGTATTCGGCTTCCGACGCCCACAGGCTGGAGGAAATCGGGCTCCACCCCAGCTTCTTTTGCCTGAAGGAGCCCACGGTGGCGGAACTGGGACTGGCTTTCCGGGGGGTGGGGGGAAGGAACGTGGTGATCTGCCCCAAGTAGGGGCGGTCTTCCTGCTGACAGGAGGGAGGGTGATCGTCTGCCACAGGTGACGTGGCAACTGCTGCAGCTTCAGAGAGGAGGGAGATCGTGGCACAGGTGGCAGCCCTCAGCCCCACGCTGAGGGAGGAAGCGAGTCAAATCATCGCCGGGTACCGGGGGCAACCCAGCGGCCTGATCCAGGTGCTATCGCGCCTCCAGGAGAAACTTGGTTACCTGCCCCGTGACGTCCTGAAAGAGGTGGCGGACACCCTGGACGTAGCACTGACGGATGTGTACGGGGTGGTGACCTTTTACGCGCTGTTCACCTTGAAGCCCCGGGGGCGTCACACCATCAACCTGTGCAAGGGGACGGCGTGTTACGTGCGGGGGGCGGCTCAACTGATAGAGCGCCTCCGGAAGGACTACGGGCTCAAACCGGGCGACACGACCGACGATGGGCGCTTCACCCTGGAGGTCGTCCGGTGCCTGGGGGCGTGCGGGCTGGGTCCGGCGGTGATGATCGACAAAGACGTGCACGCTCGCGTCAAGCCTGAGAAACTGGGGGAAATCCTGAGCAGGTACGAGTAGGGGGACGACGGTGCACGAACTGGCCCTCCACATCCTTGACCTCTTCCGCAACGCCGTGGAAGCGGGGGCCCGCACGGTGCAGATAACGGTGCGGGAGGACACCGCTTCCGACCGGCTCGAGATCGAGGTACGGGACGATGGGCGGGGGATGACCCCCGACCAGGTGCGCACCGCCTGTGACCCCTTTTACACCACGCGCCTCACCCGACGGGTGGGGATGGGGCTTGCTCTTCTGGAAGCTGCCGCCCGGGCGGCGGGGGGCGACCTGCGGATCGAATCGTCGCCCGGGCAAGGTACGCGGGTGACCGCTACTTTCCAACTTAGCCACATCGACCGGGCCCCTCTAGGGGACATGGCTGCCACCCTGGAGGTGGCTGCGGCCGAGCCCGCGGTGGAGGTGGAGTACGAACACTGGCGGGACCGCCGCGTTTTCCGTTTCTCCACCCGGGAACTGGACGGGTTTCTGGGGGTGAGCGCCCGTGATGACCCCCGGGTACTGGCCTGGATTAACCGCCACGTAGCCGAAGGGGAAAGGGCGTTGAGTTCCGCGGTTTGTCAAGGTTGCAAGGGGGTGGAGTCGAGGTGAAATCGCTGGAAGATCTGGCCCGGCTGCGGGACGAGGTGCGGGAACGTATGAAGGTGCGGGAGGGCGCCCGAGCTGTGCGCATCACGGTGGGCATGGGTACCTGCGGCATCGCTGCGGGTGCCCGTGACGTGATGGCTGCCCTCCTGGACGAACTGAGCAAGCGGGGGTTGACCGACGTAACCGTGACCCAGACGGGGTGCGCGGGGCTGTGCGAGTACGAGCCCCTGGTGGAGGTGAGCCGGCCCGGCCAGCCCAAGGTGACTTACTCGTACGTAACGCCGGAGAAGATTCGTCAGATCGTGGCCCAGCACGTGGTGAACGGACAGATCATCGGTGAATGGGTGCTGGCGGCCAGGTAGCCGGAGGGAGGAGTAGCCATGGAGCTTTACCGCGCCCACGTGCTCGTGTGTGCTGGGGCCGGCTGCCTTTCCTCCGGGTGCAAGGCGGTGGAGGAAGAATTGCTGGCTGCCATCCGGGAGCACGGGCTGGACAGAGAAGTGCGGGTGGTGGAGACGGGGTGCATGGGTCCCTGTGACCTGGGTCCCATGATCGTGGTCTACCCCGAGGGGGTGTTTTACCGGAAGCTGACCCCTGCGGACGCCCGCACCATCGCTGAAGAGCACCTGCTCAAGGGTCGCGTCGTGGAGCGCCTGGTATACCGTCTACCGGAGACGGGAGTCCAGGTTCCCGAACGGGAGCAGATACCCTTTTTCCAGCGCCAGGTGCGCATTGCCCTGCGCAACTGCGGCCGTATAGACCCGGAGCGGGTGGAGGAGTACATCGCCTGCGACGGCTACGCCGCCCTGGGCAAGGTGCTTTCCTCCATGAAGCCGGAGGAGGTAATCGACTACCTGAAGCGCTCCGGCCTGCGGGGGCGGGGCGGGGCGGGCTTCCCCACCGGCCTAAAGTGGGAGTTCGCCATGAAGGCCCAGGGGACGCCGAAGTACGTGGTATGTAATGCCGACGAGGGTGACCCGGGTGCCTTCATGGACCGCAGCATACTGGAGGGTGACCCCCACACGGTCCTGGAGGGCATGGCCATCTGCGGCTACACCATCGGGGCCAGGCAGGGGTACTTATACGTGCGGGCCGAGTACCCCCTGGCGGTGGAACGGCTGGGGAAGGCCATTGCCCAAGCCTACGAGTACGGGCTGCTGGGGGACAACATCTTCGGCACCGGCTTCTCGTTCCACGTGGAAATCCGGGTGGGGGCAGGAGCATTCGTGTGCGGTGAGGAAACCGCCCTGCTTGCCTCCATCGAGGGCCGACGGGGCGAGCCCCGTCCGCGGCCGCCATTCCCCGCCAACGAAGGGTTGTGGGGCAAGCCCACGGTCATCAATAACGTGGAGACCTGGGCCAACATTCCCCCCATCATCCTCAATGGTCCGGAGTGGTTCGCGCGCCTGGGGACGGAACGGTCCAAGGGCACCAAGGTGTTCGCCCTGGCCGGCAAGATCAACAACACCGGCCTGGTGGAGGTACCCATGGGGACCACGCTGGGGGAAATCATCTTTGACATCGGTGGTGGTATCCCCAGGGGGAAGAAGTTCAAGGCTGCCCAGACCGGCGGGCCCTCGGGCGGCTGCATCCCGGCCGAGTACCTCAATACCCCGGTCGATTACGAGTCCCTGGCTGCGCTGGGGACGATCATGGGGTCGGGCGGCCTCATCGTGACCGACGAGGACACCTGCATGGTCGACTTCTCCAAGTTCTTCCTGGAATTTGTCCAGGATGAGTCGTGCGGTAAGTGCACGCCCTGCCGGGTGGGCACCAAGCGCATGCTGGAGATCCTGGAACGCATCACCCGGGGTGAAGGCCGAGAGGGCGACGTCGAATTGCTCATCGAGCTGGGGCAGCAGATCAAGAATTCCGCCCTGTGCGGCCTGGGCCAGACGGCGCCCAACCCGGTCCTCTCCACCATCAGGTACTTCCGCGAGGAGTACGACGCCCACATCCGCGACAAGCGGTGCCCGGCCTCGGTGTGTGCGGCGCTCTTCACGTCGCCCTGCCAGAACACCTGCCCGGCCGGCATCGACATCCCCATATACATCGACCACATCCGCAACGGGCGCTTCCGCGACGCGTACTTCACCATCAAGCGCGACAACCCGCTGGCGGCCGTGTGCGGGCGCGTGTGCGACCATCCCTGCGAGTCCAGGTGCCGCCGCAGCCAGATCGACGAGCCCATGGCCATCCGGCTGCTCAAGCGGGCCGCCACCGACTGGGTGCTTGAGCACGAGGGGCGCCTTCCCAACTTCGCCCCTGCTCCGTCCAACGGTATGAGGGTGGCGGTCGTGGGTTCGGGCCCGGCCGGCCTGACCTGCGCTCACTTCCTGGCCCTGAAGGGGTACCGGGTGACGGTGTTCGAGGCCCTGCCCGTGGCCGGTGGCATGCTGGCCGTGGGCATCCCCGAGTACCGGTTGCCACGCCACGTGCTGGAGGCCGAGATTAAGTCCATCACCGACCTGGGGGTCGAGATCAAGACGGGCGTCCGGGTCGGGAAGGACATCACCCTGGAGGAGCTGAAGGGGCAGGGTTACCGGGCCATCTTCCTGGCGGTGGGCGCCCACGGCAGCCAGCCCCTGGGCGTTAAGGGCGAGGAGATGGCCGGTGTCTACGCGGGCGTGGAGTTCCTGCGCCGGGTGAACCTGGGGCAGGCTCCGGACTTCAGGGGCAAGACCGTAGTAGTGGTGGGCGGCGGCAACGTGGCCATCGATGCGGCCCGTACTGCCTTGCGCCTGGGCGCGAAAGAGGTGCACGTCGTGTACCGCCGGCGCCGGGAAGACATGCCCGCCATCCCCGACGAGATCGCAGAGGCCGAACATGAGGGGATCAGGTTCACCTTTCTGGCCGCCCCGGCTTGGGTGGTGGGGAAGGATGGCAGGGTAACTGGACTGGCCTGCCAGCGCATGACCCTGGGCGAGTTCGATGCCAGCGGCCGCCGCAAGCCGGTCCCGCAGCCGGGGTCCGAGTTCATCGTGCCCGCCGACGTGGTGATTTCCGCCGTAGGCCAGACCGTGGAAGCCGAGTTCGCCACCGGCAATGGGGCCCTGGCCCGCGGGCGGGGCGGGGTGTTCGTGGTGGATTCCCGGACCATGGCCACCAACCTGGAGGGTGTGTTTGCCGGCGGCGACTGCACCCTGGGTCCGGCCAGCGTGATCGAAGCGGTGGCGGCGGGCAAGCGCGCGGCCGCCTCCATCGACCGCTACCTGGGCGGCGACGGCAACGTAGTGCTGGAGCAGCCCGTGGAGCGGAAGCTCTCCGGTGAGTTGCTGGAAAAGGAGACGCCGCGGCGCAAGGTGACCGTGCTGCCGCCCGAGAAGAGGTGCGACTCCTTCCGGGAAGTGGAGCTGGGCTACAACTACGAGGTGGCCATGGCCGAGGCGGCCCGTTGCCTGCGCTGCGACGTGAAGTAGGGGGTAGGGCGGCAATGGCAAAGGTAACCCTGACCATAGACGGGCGCAAGGTGGAAGCCGAACGCGGGATGACCGTGCTCCAGGCGGCCCGCCTGGCCGGTATCAATATCCCCACCCTGTGCTACCTGGAGAACCTGAACGCCATCGGGGCCTGCCGGGTGTGCGTGGTGGAGGTCAAGGGAGCGAAGACCCTGCAGGCTTCCTGCGTCCTCCCCGTGGCGGACGGCATGGAGGTGTGGACCAACTCCCCCGCGGTGCGGGCGTCGCGCCGCCTTACGGTGGAGTTGCTCCTCTCCGACCACCCCACCGAATGCACGACCTGTATCCGTAACGGAACCTGCGAACTGCAAGCCCTGGCCGAGTCCCTGGGCATCCGCCGGGTGCGCTTTGAGGGAGAAAAGCACGGGGGGACGGTGGACGAATCCAGCCCCTCCATAGTGCGGGACAACCGCAAGTGCATACTGTGCCGTCGCTGCGTGGCGGTGTGCGAGAAGGTGCAGTCGGTGAAGGCCATCGGTCCTCAGGAGCGGGGCTTCGAGACGGCCATCGCTCCGCCCTTCGACCTACCCCTGGCCGACTCGGTGTGCGTGAATTGCGGCCAGTGCACCCTGGTATGCCCGACCGGGGCCCTCCACGAGCGGGATGACACCGAACTGGTCTGGCAGGCCCTGGCCGATCCCAAAAAGCACGTGGTGGTGCAGACGGCCCCGGCCACGCGCGTCACCGTGGGTGAGATGTTCGGAATGCCCCCGGGGAGCGTGGTGACGGGGAAGATGGTGGCGGCCCTGCGCCGCCTGGGGTTCGACCGGGTCTTCGACACCGACTTCACTGCCGACCTGACCATCGTGGAAGAAGGGTATGAGCTGGTGCACCGCCTGCGGGACGGCGGGGTGCTCCCTATGATCACCTCCTGCAGCCCGGGGTGGATCAAGTTCATCGAGACCTTCTTCCCGGAAATGCTGCCCAACCTCTCAACCTGCAAGTCGCCCCAGCAGATGTTTGGGGCGCTGGCCAAGACCTATTACGCGCGCAAGGTGGGTATCGATCCTGCTGACATCTTCGTGGTTTCCATCATGCCGTGCACGGCCAAGAAGTTCGAGGCCCGGCGCCCGGAGATGACCGACTCCGGATACCCGGACATCGACGCCGTACTCACCTCGCGCGAACTGGGTCGCATGCTGAAGGAGGCGGGCATCGTCTTCGATGCCCTCCCCGAGGAACCGTACGACGATCCCCTGGGAGTTTCGACCGGGGCCGCTGCCATATTTGGCGCCACCGGTGGCGTGATGGAGGCGGCCCTGCGCACTGCGTACGAGGTGGTGACGGGTAAGGCCCTGTCCAGTCTCGATTTCGAGGCGGTACGGGGTATGGAGGGGATCAAAGAGGCCACCGTGGACCTCGACGGCACCCAGGTGCGGGTGGCGGTGGCCCATACCCTGGGCAACGCCCGCAGGGTGCTGGAGGCGGTGAAGTCGGGTCGGGCTCAGTACCACTTCATCGAAATCATGGCCTGTCCCGGCGGCTGCATCGGCGGTGGCGGCCAACCCATCCCCACTACCGACGAGATACGCAAAAAGCGCATCGAGGCCATCTACCGGGTGGACAGGGACATGCCGCTGCGCAAGTCCCACGAAAACCCGGTGATCCGGGTGCTGTACCAGGAGTTCCTGGGCGAGCCCAACTCCCACAAGGCCCACGAGCTCCTGCACACGCACTACCAGCCCCGCTATCAGTACGCCAAGCTGTAAAGGAGGGAAGGAGATGGGTAAGGCGAGCCTAGAGGTTCCTCGCCAGCATACGACCCCCGGGCAGGAGACCGTTCCCCGCCAGGAGATGACCCGGGTGCGGGAGATCATCTCCCGCCTGCGGGATCGACCGGCACCCCTTCTGCCCATCCTGCAGGCCATTCAGAAGGAGATGGGCTGGATATCGGAGGAGGCCATGGTGGAGGTGGCAGAAGCCCTGGGTGTCCACCCCAGCCAGGTCTACGGGGTCACCACCTTCTATACCCTGTTTGCCACCCGGCCCAAGGGCCAGCACGTGATCAGGGTGTGCGCCAGCGCTCCCTGTCACGTGCCGGGAGCGGGCGCGGTGCTGGAAGCCCTCAAGAAGGCCCTGGGAGTGGACGTGGGGCAGACCACGCCCGACGGGAAGTTCACCCTGGAACTCACCAGTTGCATCGGGGTATGCGGGGTGGCGCCCGCCATCATGATCGACGACCAGGTGTACGGGAACCTGAAGCCGGCTGACATCGGGGCCATCCTGGCCCGCTACTAGGGAGGGGGAGGGAGATGCTGTATCGAGCCCACGTGCTGGTATGTAACGGGACCAACTGCAGCCTGAAGGGCTCACCCGAGATCCAGAAGGAGTTCTCCCGGCTCCTTCCCGAGTACGGGCTGGACAAAGAGGTCAAAGTGGTGGAAACCGGGTGTTTCGGGCTGTGCGAGTACGGGCCCACCGTGGTGGTGTTCCCCGAAGGGACCTTCTACGCAGGGGTCAAGGTGTCTGACGTCCGCGAGATCGTCTCCGAGCACCTGTACAAAGGTAGGGTGGTGAAGCGGCTCCTGTATCAGGTCCCGCCGGCGGCCAAACCGGTGCAGGTCTACCCGGAGGTGGACTACTTCCGCCACCAGGTGCGGGTGGTGCTGCGCAATTGCGGTCTCATAGACCCCGAGTCCATCGAGGAATACATCGCCCGTGGCGGCTACCAGGCACTGGGGAAAGCCCTGACTGCCATGACCCCTGCCCAGGTGGTGGAAGAAATGAAGGCCTCCGGCCTGCGGGGCCGGGGCGGGGCGGGGTTCCCCACCGGGCTCAAATGGCAGTTCGCCGCCCGTGCAGACGGCTCGGGCCCCAAGTACGTGGTGTGCAATGCCGACGAGGGCGAGCCCGGCACATTCAAGGACCGCCTGATCCTGGAAGGGGATCCCCACTCGGTGCTGGAGGGCATGCTGATCGCCGGGTACGCAGTGGGTGCGCACCAGGGCTATGTGTACATCCGGGGTGAGTACGTCCTCTCCATCGAGCGGCTCCAGAAGGCCATTGCCCAGGCCCGGGAGATGGGCCTGCTGGGGAAGAACATCCTGGGCTCGGGATTTGATTTCGACGTGGAGATCCGCCTGGGCGCCGGTGCCTACGTGTGCGGCGAAGAGACGGCCCTGTTCGAGTCCCTGGAGGGGGGCCGGGGCGAGCCCCGCATCAAGCCTCCCTACCCCACCGACGTGGGCCTGTTCGGTCGTCCCACCGTGATCAACAACGTGGAAACCCTGGCCAACGTGCCCCTGATCATCGAACGGGGTGCCTCCTGGTTCCGCACCCTGGGGACGCAGAAGACGCCCGGCACCAAGGTGTTCACCCTCACCGGGGACATCGTCAACGCCGGGCTCATCGAAGTGCCCATGGGGATCACCCTGCGGGAGATCATCTACAACATCGGCGGCGGAATCCCCAACGGACGGCAGTTCAAGCTGGCCCAGACGGGCGGCACCTCGGGCGGCGTCATCCCACCCGAACTACTGGACGTACCCATGGATTACGACAGCCTGGCCGCCCATGGTTCAGCCCTGGGTTCGGGAGCATTGCTGATCATCGACGACTCCCACTGCATCGTGGACGTGGCGAAATCCTTCTCCTTCTTCTTCCTGCACGAGTCGTGCGGCAAGTGCACGCCCTGCCGGGAGGGGACGCTGCAGTTGCACCGCATCATGGAGCGCATCAGTAGCGGGGAAGCCACCAGGACCGACCTGGAGAACATGAAGACCCTGGCCCAGGCCATGTACGTGGCCCCGCTGTGCCCGCTGGGTCAGACGGCTCCCCTGCCCCTGATGAGCACGCTGAAGTGGTTCGAGTCCGAGTACCTGGCCCACGTGGTGGGTAAGACCTGTCCCGCCGGGGTGTGCCCCATGAACGGTGCCTCGGCGCGCGCCGGCGCTACGCACGCTGCCGCAGCCGCCGTGGGTGCCGCGCGCACCGGGTCGGCCCGGGCGGTAACAGCGGCGAGGGAGGTGTAGCCATGGACCTGGTCAATGTCACCATCGACGGCCAGACGCTGAGCGTACCCAAAGGGTTCACCATCCTGGAGGCGGCCCGGCTGGCCGGCATCGACATCCCCACCCTGTGCCACCACCCCGACCAGGAGGCGAAAGCCGTCTGCCGGGTGTGCGTGGTGGAGGTGCAGGGGTCCCGCACCCTGCAGGCTGCCTGTGCCTATCCGGTGACGGAGGGCATGGTGGTTCGCACCAACACCCCCCTCGTGCGGCAGACGCGGCGTACCGTGGTGGAACTGATGCTGGCCCGCCACCCGGCCGACTGCACCAGTTGCGTGCGCAATCTGCACTGTGAGCTGCAGGCCCTGGCCGAGCGCCTGGGTATCCGGGAAGTCAGGTTCGGGCGCGAGGAAAAGGGTCTCCCGCTGGACGAGTCCAACCCGGCCATCGTGCGCGATCCCAACAAGTGCATCCTGTGCCGGCGGTGCGTGGAGGCGTGCCACAGTGTGCAGGGCGTGGGCATCCTGTACCCGGTGCACCGGGGGGCGGACGCCATCGTGGCTCCGGCCTTCGAGAAGCCTCTGGCGGAACTGCCCTGCGTGTACTGCGGCCAGTGCATCAACGCCTGCCCGGTGGGGGCTATCTATGAGGTGGACCACACGGAGCGGGTGTGGAAGGCCCTGCACGACCCGAGCAAGCACGTGGTTGTGCAGACGGCTCCCGCCACCCGGGTGTCCCTGGGGGAGGAGATGGGGCTGGGTGTGGGGGCCATCGTGACCGGCAAGATGGTGGCAGCCCTGCGGCGGTTGGGGTTCGACCGCGTCTTCGACACCAACTTCACCGCCGACCTCACCATCATCGAGGAAGGACACGAGCTCATCCATCGCCTGACCCACGGCGGCGTGCTGCCCATGATGACCTCGTGCAGCCCGGGCTGGATCAAGTTCCTGGAACACTACTACCCGGAGTTCATCCCCAACGTCTCCACGTGCAAGTCGCCGCAGCAGATGTTCGGGGCCCTGGCTAAGACGTACTACGCGGAGAAGGTGGGCCTGAAGCCAGAGGACATCTACGTGGTCTCGATCATGCCCTGTACGGCCAAGAAGTTCGAGGCCCAGCGGCCCGAGATGGACGACTCCGGGGTACAGGACGTGGACGCTGTGCTCACCGTGCGGGAACTGGGACGCATGATCCGCGAGGCGGGCATCGACGTGACCGCCCTGCCCGAGGAAGAATACGACGATCCCCTGGGGATCTCCACCGGTGCGGCTGCCATCTTCGGCGCCACGGGCGGGGTGATGGAGGCTGCCCTGCGCACGGCATACGAGGTGGTGACGGGCAGACAGGCGCCCAGGCTGGACTTCGAGGAAGTGCGCGGCCTGCGGGGGATCAAGGAGGCGGCCGTGGACATGGACGGCACCCGGGTGAAGGTGGCGGTGACCCACAGCCTGGGCCATGCCCGCCGCCTCCTGGAAGCGATCAAGGCGGGCCAGGCCGAGTACCACTTCATCGAGATCATGTGCTGTCCGGGTGGCTGCATCGGCGGCGGCGGCCAGCCGGTGCCCACCACAAACGAGGCGCGGCAGCGCCGCATCGACGCCATCTACCAGGTGGACCGTAACCTGCCCCTGCGCAAGTCCCACGAAAACCCGGCCATCCAGGCCCTGTACCGGGAGTTCCTGGGCGAGCCGCTGGGGGAGAAATCCCACCACCTGCTGCACACCCACTACGAGGCGCGGCCGCGTTACCAGAGGGGCTGACGGGAGGCGGAGATTGCCAGCAGCGGGACCTTGTGATACAATGCACTTGGCGAACTGACGGGTAGGCTCATCCGGCCCGGAGGTCGCCGCAACACCAGGTGTGACAACAGCCCTGAGGGAAGGGGAGCGCCTGAACCGAGGGGGCCGGGGCGGCAGCGGCCCGGTCTTGTGAGGACGGTAACAAGGGCTCGCCTTCGCTCGGGGGAGCGACGGCGAGCCCCTCTTTTATGGGGCGGGTCCAGGCGTACGCCGGGCTGGGGCCGGGCAGGAGGAGGGTCCCACGTGGAGACGGAAGGAGCCATGCGCCGGGTGGGCGTGGTGGGGATTATCATCACCGACCGCGGGCGGGTGGCGGCCAGGGTACAGGATATCCTCTCCCAGTTCGGGGACATGATCGTGGGCCGCATGGGCATCCCCTATCGGGAGCGGGACCTGGCGGTCATCGCCCTCATCGTGGACGGTACCACCGACCAGGTGGGGGCCCTTACTGGCAAGCTGGGACAATTACCCGGGGTGATGGTGCGCAGCGCCCTGGCCCCGCCGCTGGCGGCGGCTCCCTTGCGCAGGGAAGGTGAACAGAATGGTGGACACGCTGCAGGAAGCTGAGTTGTTCTGGGAGGTTCTGGAGCGCGCCCGCAGGCGGCCGGGGGAGATCGGACGGCAGGAGGTCCTCACCCTGCTGGAGGGTTCTGTCGATCCGTCGGCCCGGGATGCCCTGTTCCGGGCGGCGGATGAGGTGCGGCGGCGTTATCTGGGCGATGAGGTACACCTGCGCGGGATCATTGAGTTCTCCAACTACTGTGTGCGCAACTGCCACTACTGCGGGCTGCGGGCCGGGAACCGTTTCGTCGAGCGCTACCGCATGACTCCGGCCCAGATAGTGACCATAGCCGAGAGGGCAGCCCGGTTGAGCCTGGGCACGGTGGTGCTGCAGTCGGGTGAGGATCCTTTTTGGGATGGGGAGAGTCTCGCCGGGGTGATCCACGAGATCAAGCGGCGCACCGGGCTGGCGGTCACCGTGTCGGTGGGCGACCGTCCCCGGGAGGATTATGCGTGCTGGCGGGAGGCGGGAGCAGACCGCTACCTGCTCAAGCACGAGACCGCCGATGCCGATCTGTTCCGCCGCCTGCGCCCAGGCACCACTCTGGCCGGGCGGCTGAAGGCGTTGCGTGACCTGCGGGAATTGGGATACCAGGTGGGTTCCGGCAACATGGTGGGGCTCCCCGGGCAGAGCCTGGCCAGCCTGGCCGACGATGTGGCCCTTTTGCAGGAACTGGACGTGGAGATGGCAGGAATCGGACCCTTCATCCCCCACCCGCAGACACCCCTGGCCGGGGCGGCATGTGGATCGGTGGATCTTACCCTTCGCGTGCTGGCGGTGGCCAGGTTGGCCCTGCCCTGGGCCCACCTGCCCGCGACCACCGCCCTGGGGACCGCCGATCCGGAGGGTAGACAAAAGGCGCTCCGCTGCGGCGCCAACGTGATCATGCCCAACGTGGGGCCTACCGAGTACCGTCCCCTCTATCAGATCTACCCGGGCAAGATTTGCCTGAGAGACGAAGCGGAAGGTTGTCTGGCCTGCCTGCGCCGCATGGTCCAGGGCCTGGGGCGGACCATCGGGCAGGGACCGGGCCATTCGCCCAAGCCCCGTTTTCGGCAGGAGCAAACGCCGGGCGAGATTTCGTCCGACGAAAAGGGAGAGGTGGAACCATGCGCGGCACTCAGGTAGCCGACTTCATTCCCCACGACGTAATCGAGGACCTGCTCCGGGAGCAGGCCCACCCCGATCCCGTGCGGGTACGGGATATCCTGCAGAAAGCCCGCGAGGCCAAAGGTCTTGAGCCCGAGGAAGTCGCGGCCCTGATCCATACCTGGCACCCCGAACTGCTCGAGGAAATGTACGCGGCCGCGCACGAGGTGAAGGAGGCCATCTACGGCAAGAGACTGGTCTTCTTTGCGCCGTTGTACTTCAGCAATTACTGCGTGAACAACTGCCGCTACTGTGGTTACCGCCGGGACAACCTGTTCCCGCGCCGTCGCCTTACCCTGGAGGAGGTGGCCGAAGAGGTCCGGGTCCTGGAGCGCATGGGGCACAAGCGCCTGGCCCTGGAGGCGGGCGAGGACCCTGTGCACTGCCCCATGGAGTACGTGGTCGACGTGATCGAGACCGTGTATGCTACCAAAGAGGGGCGGGGCGAGATCCGGCGTGTGAACGTGAATATCGCCGCCACCACGGTGGAAGAGTACCGGCTTCTCAAGCAGGCCCACATCGGCACCTACATCCTCTTCCAGGAGACGTATCACCGGCCCACCTACGAGTACATGCATCCTTCCGGCCCCAAGAGCGACTACGATTGGCACACCACGGCCATGGACCGAGCCATGGAGGCAGGGCTGGACGACGTCGGGCTGGGAGCACTGTTCGGCCTGTACGACTGGCGCTTCGAGGTGCTCGGGCTGGTGTTCCACGCCCGCCACCTGGACGAGAAATTCGGGGTGGGATGCCACACCATCTCGGTGCCCCGGCTGCGGCCCGCCACCGGCGTGGATCTTTCGCAATTCCCCTACCTGGTATCCGACGCCGACTTCAAGAAGCTCATCGCCATCCTGCGGCTGGCCGTGCCCTACACGGGCATGATCCTGTCCACCCGGGAGCGTCCCGCTTTCCGCGACGAACTGTTCGCGGTGGGCATTTCCCAGATCAGCGCCGGCTCCCGCACCGGGGTGGGCGCCTACCGCCAGGATCACACCACCGCCAGCGAGGGCGAACTGGCTGAGGCTCCCCAGTTCCAGGTGGAGGACCTGCGCACACCCGACGAGGTGATATACAGCCTGGCCCGATCCGGGTACATCCCCAGCTTCTGCACTGCCTGCTACCGGCGGGGCCGCACCGGCGAGCGCTTCATGCGCCTGGCCAGGACGGGGTGGATCCAGAACCTGTGCCAGCCCAACGCCCTGATGACGTTCAAAGAATACCTGGAAGACTACGCTTCCCCGCGCACCCGGGAGGCGGGGGAGGAATGCATCCGCCAGCACGTGGCCGAGATTCCGCATCCCGCGGTGCGACGCAAGACTGAAGAGCGCCTGCGCCTGATCGAGCAGGGCCACCGCGACCTGTACTTCTGACCGCGCACCGGTGCTACCCGGGATTCCCTGGGGATGTGGGAAAACCGGGCCTTTACAATGAGCTTGCGATCCCCCTGCCTGGGGGCGGGACTGAGCGATTTAGGGCGGGGTGGTTTGACGGGGCGAGATGCTGCAGGATAGACTGGCCTTGGTGAGGGATGGATGGCGGGTACGCTTTACCTGGTGGCGGGGCCCATAGGGAACCTGGAAGACATCACGCTGCGGGCGCTGCGGGTTCTGCGCGAGGTCAACCTGGTGGCGGCGGAAGACACCCGTCAGGCCGCCAAGCTGCTGGGCCATTACGGGATTTCCAAACCCACGCTCAGTTATCACTCCCACAACTGGCGCCAGGTAGCACCGCAACTGATTGCGCGCCTGCGGCGGGGCGAGAGCGTGGCCCTGTTGTCCGACGCCGGGTTGCCCGGGATTTCCGACCCCGGGGGAGAACTGGTGGCTCTGGCCGGCAGGGAGGGCATACGGGTGACCGTCCTCCCCGGGCCCAGCGCCCTGGTGGCGGCCGCCGCGCTCTCCGGCTTCCGCCTGGAGGGGGTTTCCTTCTGGGGTTTTCCACCCCGGCGACCCGGCCGTCGGCGCCGCTTCCTGGAGGCGCTCCTCAAAGAGGGGCGTCCTTTCGTCTTCTATGAATCCCCCCACCGCATCGTTCAGACGCTGGCGGACCTGGCAGACCTGGAGCCGGGCCGGCTGGTGGCGGTGGCGAGGGAACTCACCAAGGTGTTTGAGGAAGTGCTGCGGGGGTGCGCCCAGGAGGTTGCCGTGCAGGTGGCGGCGGGGGCACCACGGGGCGAGTATACGGTGGTGGTGTCTGCGTCCCGGCGGGTGAGGATGCCGGGGCGAGGGGACCGGAGCAGGAGCGGGACAGAGGGCCGCGAAAATACTTCGGAAGACGAGGTAGTTGAAGAGGAGTGATTCGATGTACGACCTGCTCATCATGGACGCACGCATTGTGGACGGAACCGGGGCCCCTTACTTTTACGGTGACCTGGGAGTCAGTGGGGATCGCATCACTGCCGTGGGGCGCCTGTCGGGGCAACTGGCCCGCCGCACGGTGGTGGCGGAAGGGCGGGTTCTGGCCCCCGGATTCATCGACATCCATTCCCACTCGGATGCCTCCTATATGATCAACCCCCTGGGGGAAAGCAAGGTGCGCCAAGGGGTGACCCTGGAGGTCATGGGCCAGTGCGGCTGGTCTCTTGCCCCGCTGGAGGGCCCGGCCGTGGATGAAATCAAGAAGGATCTGGAGGCAGAGGACGAGGTCGAGATCAGATGGCGGACCATGGGTGAGTACCTGGCCTGCCTGGAGGAAGCCGGACCTTCGGTGAACCTGGCCGTGGTGGCGGGGCACGGGACCATCCGGGGTTCGGCCATGGGGTACGACGACCGCCCCCCTTCTGAGGAGGAAGCCCGGCGCATGCGGCTTCTGCTGCGTCAGGCCCTGGCGGAAGGGGCGTTTGGCCTTTCCACGGGCCTGATTTATCCACCGGGGTCCTACGCCGCGACTGAGGAAATCATCGACCTGGCCCGTGAACTGGCGCGTGCGGGCGGGGTTTACTTCACCCACATGCGCAACGAGGGGGCCTGCCTTCTGGAGGCGGTGGCGGAGGCTATCCGCATCGGCGAGGAGGCGGGGGTGCCCGTACAGATCGCCCACCACAAGGTAGGAGGAGAGAAGAACTGGGGTAAGGTGAAGGAATCCCTGCGCATGATTGAGGAAGCGCGCGCCCGGGGAGTGGATGTCACCGGTGACCAGTACCCGTACACGGCTTCCTCCACGGGGCTTGCCAGCATCGTCCCGCAGTGGGCACACGACGGCGGCTCCGAGAAGCTCCTGGAGAGGTTGCGGGACCCGGCTACGCGCCGGCGCCTGGTGGCGGAGTGTGTGGATGGCCAGGACTCCTGGAGTGGCTGGGATAAGTTGCTTATCTCCTCGGTCAAGACGGAGGCCAACAAGAAGTATGAGGGGAAGAGCCTGACCGAGGTGGCGCGAGAGCGGGGGCAGGACCCCGTCGAGGCCGCTTTCGACCTGCTTATCGAAGAAGAGCTGGCGGTCGGCATGGTCCGCTTCGGCATGAGCGAAGAGGATGTGCGCACGGTCATGCAGCATCCCTGGGTGATGGTGGGCTCGGACGGCAGCGCCCTGGCGCCGTACGGGCGACTGGGGCGGGGGAAACCCCACCCGCGCAACTACGGTACGTTCCCGCGCGTGCTGGGGCGTTACGTGCGCGAGGAAAAGGTCCTGGGCCTGGAGATGGCGGTCCGCAAGATGACGGGGTTGCCCGCATGGCGCCTGCGCCTCTGGGACCGGGGCCTGCTCAGGCCAGGTTGCCATGCTGACGTGGTCCTGTTTGATCCCGACCGGGTGGTGGACAGGGCCACCTTCACCGACCCCCATCAGTATCCCGACGGGATCGACCTGGTGGTGGTGAACGGCACCGTGACTGTGGAGTACGGCGAGCACACGGGGGCACGGGCCGGCCGGATACTGAGGCGCGGGGCTGCCCACCCGGTGATACCGGGGGAAAACCGGTCATGAGCCACGGTAAGCATGCGGGTGTGGGCACACCCCGACCGCTGGGCGAGGGGCGGGTGGAACTGGGGCGGGCGGAGAAGGGGGTCCGGGAGCGGGTGGGCGAGCGGGTAGCCGCGCTGGCCCCCCGGCTCAGAGAGGTTGCACGCTTTCTGAAGGAGCACCCGGAACTGGGGCATGAGGAGTACGAAGCCCAGCGGCTGCTGTGTTCGCACCTGGAGGAGGACGGTTTCCGGGTGGAGCGGGGGCTGGCGGGTCTCCCCACCTCCTTTCGCGCCCAGTATCCCCCGGGAGGGGGTGGTCGTCCCCGCATAGCCTTCCTGGCCGAATATGATGCCCTGCCCGAGATCGGACACGGGTGCGGTCACAACCTCATCGCCGCCATGAGCCTGGGGGCTGCTCTGGCCCTGCGGGACGAGGTGGCTCGGGACCACGGCACCGTACTGGTGCTGGGCAGCCCTGCGGAAGAGACCACCGGGGGCAAGATCGCCATGTGCGAGGCAGGGGTGTTCGACGACCTGGATGCGGCCATGCTGGTGCACCCGGGCTGGCGCACCGCCGTGGGCGGATCCAGCCTGGCTTCTCATCCGGTGGAGATAGAGTTCTTCGGCCGGGCAGCCCACGCCGCTGCCGCCCCCGAGAAAGGGATCAACGCCCTGGACGCCATGCTCCTTACTTTCCAAGCCGTCCAT
Organism: Bacillota bacterium; assembly: GCA_040757085.1. Classification (NCBI taxonomy): domain Bacteria; kingdom Bacillati; phylum Bacillota; species Bacillota bacterium. Next base: position 33,540 of record JBFLXJ010000030.1, read on the forward strand.
GCCCTGCGGCCGCGTCTGGACCCGGGGGTGCGCCTGCCCGGCATCATCCTGAACGGGGGAACGGCCCCCAACGTGGTGCCCGATTACACGCGGGCTCGCTTCAGCTTGCGGGCGCCGGACGCGCGTTATCTGGAGGAAACGGTGGTGCCGGCGGTGCTGGATTGTGCGCGCGGTGCCGCCCGGGCCACGGGTTGCCGGTTAGAGTGGCGGTTTTACGAACCCCTTTTCCTGGACATGAAGGAGAATCCGGTGCTGGCGCGCCTGTTCGCGCAGCACATGCGTGACCTGGGCTATGAGGTGGAAGAACTTCCCCCCACCGCCCGGGGAGGATCCACCGACGTGGGCAATGTATCCTACCGGGTGCCGGCCCTGCAACCTTCGGTGGCCATAGGGAATCCGCCCCCGCCCGGCCACACCCGGGAGTTCGCAGAGGCCACCCTGTCGGAAACTGCTCTGCGGGCTATGCTGGACGCGTGCACCGCCCTGGCCCTCACCGGTGCCAGGTTGCTGCACGAACCAGCCCTGGTGCAGGAAGCCTGGCAGGCATGGCACCAGGCGGTGTGCAAACAAGGTGTAGATTCCCGTTGAACGGCCAGCGCGCTCGGTGCACAGTGTGCCAGTCCGATCAAACTGCCAGCACCAGTGCGATCACAAGTGAGAGACGGGGCACAGAGCCCCGTCTCAGCCGGTCACCTGGTTTACAGGCCGCCGAGGGCCGGCGTGCCGCCCCTCCCGGACCGGATCATCCCAGGTTTTAAGGTGCTACGCCTAGTGGAAGGTGGTGGCAGCGGTCAGACGGCCTGGGAAATCATAGCCTGGATGCACTCGCGGCACACATTCTTGCCCTGAAAGTGGACCACGTTGGAGGCGTTGCCGCAGAAGATGCAGGCCGGCTCGTACTTGCGCAGGATGATCTTGTCCCCGTCGACGTATATCTCCAGGGAATCCTTTTCGCCGATGTCCATCGTCCGGCGAAGCTCGATGGGAATGACCACCCGCCCCAGTTCATCCACCTTCCGCACAATGCCCGTTGACTTCACCCGCGTCACCTCTCTCTGCTAGGCTTCGACAGCATCTGCTGGAAATGGTACCAGGTATGGTAGAATAAGTCAAGGGTCTCCGAGGAAAAACTAGAAGTTTGTCGCTCCAGAGGATGAGGCTGCCGGTGGTCATTCGTTCGGAAGGAGGCGGAGCTTCTGCAAGGGGTAGGGGACGTCCAGCGGCTGAGGGAGGAAATCGGGCGTTTGGAAGGTCTTCTGGCGGAACGGAGCCGCTTTCTGTTGGCGCGGCGGGAATGGCTCCGGGAAAGGTTGGCAACCCGGGTCGGTCGCCTGCGGCCGTTGCGCCGGTTGTCACCGGGAGAACTGCACGCGTGGCTGGGAGGGCGATCTCTGGCGGGGGTGGACGGCTCCTGCAACCTGGTGGGTGGTTCCTACCCCCACTACGTGGCGGTGATGGCGGCGGTTGCCCGCACCACCCGGGGGGAAGAGGCCTGGGCCTGGCAGGTGTGGAGTCCGCTCAACAACGACGAGCACCTGGGCGAAGAGGCCGATGAGATGGCCCGCCGGCGGGCCCTTTCCGCTCTGGAGGCACGCGTGGCCGCCCAGGCCCTGGAGCAGTATTCGCCCCGCCTCCTGCTGGTGGATGGGCCCCTCGTGCGGTTGCGCATCGAAGCCCAGGAGGAATGGGAAGCCCTGTTTCGCCAGGCCCACCGCCAGCGTACCCTGCCCGTTGGTGTGATCGAGTCGGTGGGGACATCGCTGGTAGCAGCCCTGCTGCGGGAGGACCTGCCCGCTGCCTGGCGGGGAGCGTTCGACCGAGAAATCCTCTGGGGGCTGCTGGAACCGGGCGAGATGCTTTTCGTGGAGCATCCCCACCGGCCCGGATTGCGGACCTGCTTCATGCGGGCGGGGCTGGACCCGGCGCCCACCGGACTGGACTTCCCGGCCCTGGTTCCGGTGGGAGAAGATCTGGACACCGTGGCCGATGTCCTTTTCACCCTGACCCCGCAGGGGGGACGGGGAATTCCCCTCTGGATCGACCTGGTGGACGCGCGCGTGCGCATCGAGGATCGGGTGGTGCGCGCTGTGGTGGAAAGCGGCATTTCCCGGGAAAACTGGCTCCGCTTTTTGGCTTCTCGCCGGGAAAGGCGGCCCTTCTGAGGGGTATCCGCTGTGGGTTGAGAAAGGAATGAAGACTACCGCCGATGCGGAGACGCCGTGAGGGGGGCGGGGTATGAGGTTTCAGGTGGTGGGTGTGACCACGCCGCAGGAAGTGTGGGTGGTTTCGTCTGATCGGCCCCTGCGGGTAAGCGAGGTGCTGGTGCTGGAGGACGAGATGCTGGGGAACCCGCAGGCGCAGGTGGTGGAAACGCGGTCGTACAACCGGTTCTTCCCCCTCACAACTGACCAGGGCGCACCCGACCAGCAGGTGTTGCAGGCGCTGCAACTCATGGGCTACGACGTGCGGGGGGAAGAAGTTCACCTGGCTCGCCTTCGCCTGCTGGAGGAAACCCCGTTTCCGGTGCGGGTGGGAACCAGGGCTCGCCCGGCCACATTCGCCGAAGTGCGTCACCGCCTGGTGCGGGTTTCTCCTGCCCGGGGCCTGGTGCTGGGTGTGATAAAGAGTACCGAGGAGATGGTTCCCGAGCTGGATGACGACCTGCGGGATCTGGTCTGCACCGTAAGGGGCGGCGAGGTCCGTCCCCAGGACGGGGTGCCGTTTCTGATGGATCCCGCTTCCTGGCAGCAGTACCCCCACCTGGGCGTGTTCGGAGGGTCGGGGTCGGGCAAGTCTTTCGCCGTGCGGGTGATCGTGGAGGAACTCATGCGCCTGGGCTTGCCCGCGGTCGTACTTGACCCCCACTTCGAGATGGATTTCTCCCAGCCCGCATCGGGACTCCCCCCCGGTCGGGCCCGCGGCTTCCAGGGAAGTTTCCGCACCTTGCTCATCGGCCAGGACGTGGGCGTTGACTTCACCGAACTGGGGACCCACGACCTGGCCAACCTGCTGGGTGCCGTCACGCCCCTCACGGAGCCCATGGCCAACGCGGTGGAACTCCTGCACAAGCGGATGGACTCCTACACTTCCTTCGCCAGCCGGGTAGCGGACGTGGCCACCGCTCTGGAGGAGGGTCGGGTAGGCCTGGAGAGGCGCGGCCAGGACCCCTCTCTCCCGGCCACAGAAAGGCAGCGCTACACACGTCTGGTCGAACTGCTAGGGGAGTTTGGCAGCCTTCCCCTCGCTTCGGTGCGGGGCATCCAGTGGCGCCTGCGTCGGCTGGAGTACGCCGGCCTTTTCGGCGCCGACATCAGACCCGTCGAGCAGTTGCTCCTCTCTGGAAAGGTGGCGGTGATCCAGGGGCCCATCTGGCTGCTGGAGGTGTTCGGCGCCTACCTCCTGGGAAACCTGTACCGGCGACGCCGTGCCTACCGGGATGCCCTCCAGCGCGGGGAGCAGGCCGCCTTCTTCCCGCCTTTCGTGGTGGTGAGCGACGAGGCCCACAACTTCGCCCCGCGGGGGTTGGACGCTCCCGCCAAGCGGCTGCTGCGGGAGATCGCCCAGGAGGGGCGCAAGTACGGCGTGTTCCTGGTGCTGGCCAGCCAGCGTCCTGCCTTGCTCGATGAAACGGTCACCGCCCAACTCAACACCAAGTTCGTCTTCCGCACCGTGCGGGCCAGTGACCTGGAAGTAATCAAGGAAGAGACCGACATGACGGCGGACGAGGTCCGCCGCCTGCCCTACCTCCCTACGGGGGACACCTTCGTATCCGCCGCCGTCCTGGGGCGCACGGTGCCCGTACGGATCAGGGCGGCCTGGAGTGCTGCCCCCCATGCCCAGGACCCGTGGCAGGAACTGCGCGAGCGCGAGACGCAGTGGCAGGAAAAGGCCTGGGAGGCGGTGGCGGACCTTTTGCCTATATCCACCGTCAACCTGGTGCATCTGTTGCCCAAGTTGCGCGAGAGGCTGGGTGAGCCGCTCGGCCCCAAAGAGGTGGTGGAATGGCTGGACCGCCTGGCCGGCCAGGGCCTCTTGCGCAAGGACCAGACCCCCTTCGGTGTCACTTACCGACCCGCCGATCCCCGGCCCTGAGTTGTGGTGCGGTTTGAGACTCCCAATTCGGTGCGTTGGCCTGAGGAAGCGAGCCGGGCCGGCCAGGTGGCGAGCCGTCCAGTTGACAGGGGTGATGAGGGCGGTTATATTACTGGCAAAGGTGATGCGGGGGCGGGAGTACGGCTGGAGGGCCGTCCCAGAGAGCCGGGTAAGGTGCAAGCCGGTACGGTGAGCCAGCCCGAACATGGCCCCCAAACCGCAGGCCGAACGACCGCAGGGTTCCAGTAGGCCGGGCCGGAAGGCAGCCGTTATCCTGCCGGGGTGTGCGATTCTGACCGCAGGCGGCAGGTCGCCTATGAGGTGACCGGGGCCGGTGAGGCGGTCGGGCGGCGCACCTGACGAGGCCCGGGGCTGCGGTCCCGGGTGAACTAGGGTGGTACCGCGGTATCCCCGCCCCTGGAGGGCGGGGATTTTTTATGTCCGCGGGCGCGCTGACTGCAAGACACCGCGGAAACGGAGGGTTCGCTATGGGCAGGTTCTACATCACCACCCCCATCTATTACCCCAGTGCCAACCTGCATATCGGCCACGCTTACACCACGGTGGCGGCGGACGCCCTGGCCAGGTTCCACCGCCTGCGGGGCGACGATACCTGGTTCCTTACCGGGACGGACGAGCACGGCCAGAAGATGGAGCGGGCTGCCCGGGAGGCGGGCAAAGATCCCCAGCAGTTCGTGGACGAGATGGTGGCCCGTATCCGGGAACTGTGGCGTGTACTGGACATCTCTTACGACGATTTTATCCGCACCACCGAACCGCGCCATCAGGCGGTGATCCAGGACATCTTCACCCGGCTGTGGAAGCAGGGGGACATCTACCTGGGGCGGTACGAGGGATGGTACTGCACAGGCTGCGAAGCCTACTACACCGAAACGCAGGCCAAAGACATTGGGTATCACTGTCCCGACCACGACAAGCCCCTGGAACGGGTGGGGGAAGACGCCTACTTCTTCCGGCTGTCGGCCTATGCTTCCCGGCTGCGCGAGCACATCGAGCTCAACCCCGAGTTCATCCAACCCTCTTCTCGGCGTCAGGAGATGCTGAGCTTCATCGACCAGGGCCTGGAGGACCTGTGCGTTTCGCGTAGTTCCTTCCGCTGGGGAATCCCGGTGCCGTTTGCCCCCGGGCATGTGGTGTACGTGTGGATAGACGCCCTGTGCAACTACATCTCTGCCCTGGGGTACCCCGATGGGGAGCGATACCGCCGTTACTGGCCCGCCGACGTGCACCTGGTGGGGAAAGAGATCCTCAGGTTCCACACCATCATCTGGCCGATCATCCTGATGGCCCTGGGGGAACCCCTGCCCAGGCGGGTGTTCGGGCATGGGTGGCTGGTGCTGGAGTCGGGCAAGATGTCCAAGACCCGCGGGAATGTGGTGGATCCTCTGGTCCTGGTCGACCGGTACGGGTTGGACGCCGTGCGCTATTTCCTCCTGCGCGAGATCCCCTTCGGTGCGGACGGGTATTACAGCGAGGAGGCCCTGGTGCGCCGGACCAACAGCGACCTGGCCAACGACCTGGGTAACCTGGTCCACCGCAGTCTCAACATGCTCACCCGCTTTGCGGCGGGGAGGGTGCCGGCGCCCTCCCGGCGGGAGCCGGTGGACGATGAGATACCCGCTCTGGCGGCCGAAGTCGTCGAGGGCTTCGCCCGGGCCATGGAGGATCTCCAGATTTCCACCGCCCTGGCCGAGGTGTGGCGTCTGGTGGGGCGGCTGAACAAGTACATCGATGAGGCGGCCCCCTGGGCCCTGCGTCGGGCGGGTGACGAGCGGGTCAACACGGTGCTGTATCAGATGGCAGAGGGGCTGCGCCTGCTGGCCGTGCTGCTCAAGCCCGTCCTGGTCCGGTCGGCACCGGTCCTCTGGGAGCGGGTGGGGGCACCTAAGCCCTTCCCCGAGGTAACCTGGGACGACGCCCGCTGGGGCCTTCTTCCTCCCGGCACTCCGGTGAAGATCGGTGAGCCTCTCTTCCCGCGGCGGGAACTCGGAGGCGCCGTGCTTGCCGGCCCCCGGGAAGCCCCGGCGGACGGTGCTCCGCGCGAAGCAGCCGCGGACGCTGCCCCGCGCGAAGCGGTACCCGTGGCCCGTGCCCGAGGTGACACCCCCGGAGAGCCCGATGAGGGGATGGTCTCCATTGAGGCGTTCAAGCGCCTTGATCTACGGGTGGCGCGGGTGGTACGTGCCGAGAGGGTACCGGGAGCCGATCGCCTGCTCCGGCTGCGGATCGACCTGGGCGACGAGGAGCGCCAGATCGTGGCCGGGATCGCCCAGCATTATCAGCCTGCGGATCTGGAGGGCAGATCGGTGGTGGTGGTAGCCAACCTGCAGCCGGCCATGATCCGGGGGGTCGAGTCGCGGGGGATGCTGCTCGCAGCCCAGCAGGGCGGGCGGCTGGTCCTGGTTACCATCGACGGCGATATCCCCGCGGGAGCCAGGGTGACCTGATGGACACGTTTGCGGGCAACCTGCGGCTGCGGCGCCGGGTGGGCGCACCCGCGCGGCGGCGGTAGAGGTTGAGGAGGTGGAGGGAGACGGCGGCGTTGATTGACAGCCACGCCCACCTGGATTTCCCCCAGTTCGACCGGGATCGAGGTGAGGTGATGGAGAGGGCGTGGCGGGCAGGACTGGTGGCGGTGGTGAACCCGGGAGCGGACCTGGCCTCCAGCCGGCGCGCCTGTAACCTGGCGGCTCGCGAAGAGCGGGTGTGGGCGGCGGTGGGTATCCACCCCCACAGCGCCACCGAGTGGGAGGAGGGAAAGGCCGAAATCCGCCGCCTGGCAGCCGGGCCGCGGGTGGTCGCCATCGGGGAAACCGGGCTCGACTACTACCGCATGTTGAGTCCCGCTCACGTGCAGCAGGAAGCCCTGGTGGGTCACATTCACCTGGCGCGAGAGCTGGGACTTCCTCTCATCCTGCACTGCCGGGATGCTTACCCGGACATGATGGAGATCCTGCGCCGGGAAAAGGCCGGTGAGGTGGGGGGCGTGGTGCACTGCTTCTCCGGGGATGAGGAAGCTGCGCACCGGGCACTGAACATGGGATTTTACGTGGGGTTTGCCGGGCCGGTCACGTTTGCCAGTGCCCACGGACTGCGCCGGGTGGTGCGGGGAGTTCCTCTGGATCGGCTGGTGGTGGAGACGGACTGTCCCTATCTGGCCCCGGAGCCGTGGCGGGGCAAGCGTAATGAACCGGCCTTAGTGACGAAGATAGTGGAGGCGGTGGCCCGGACCCGGGGCGTCTCACCGGATCAGGTGGCCAGCGTTACCGCCGAGAACGCCCGCCGCCTCTTCCGCCTTACCTGGGGTTTCGGGTCCGGTGACTGCGCATAATCCATCGCCTTCCTTCCCATACTTAGTCAGGAAATGATGGCGAAGGGAGGCAGGACGGTGCGCGATATTGAGCGTTGGAACCCGTGGCGGCGGTGGAGGGAGCTGGAAGCGGAAGCGGGGCGCCTCCTCGGCGTGGTGCCGTGGTGGGGAACGGTGCTGGAAGACGTACACCACTGGGAGCCTTCCGTGGACATGTACGAGACCGATAAAGACGTGGTGGTGGTCGCGGAAGTGCCGGGGCTGCGCGCCCAGGATTTGAGCGTGAACGTGCGTCGCAACGTGCTCACCATTGCCGGGCGGACCAGCGAGGAGAGACAGGAGGAGACAGCCACCTACCACCGGCGCGAACGCCGCTTCGGCTCCTTTCATCGCAGCTTCCAGTTGCCCGCGGAGGTGGACGCAGAGCGGGCACGGGCGGAGTACCGTAATGGGGTGCTGGAGGTGCATTTGCCCAAGGCGGAAGACGCCGGGTTGAAGAACGTGCGGGTAGAGGTCAAGAACGAGGGGTGAACAGGGCGGCCTCCCCTGGCAGGGATGGCAGGATCGCCCGTCGAATTCTGTCTCCTTACAGGGGGTCGAAAACACTGTTGCGGTGGAGAGAGATGGGCAGGAGCCGCTACCTGCGGGCTATCGCCATCCTGGTGGGGACGGCGCTGCTCCTGGTGGGGCCGGTTGTCCTGCCGGACAAAAAAGTCGAGGTCCTGGCCGACGGCAAGGTGCTCAGCGTAGCCACTTCTGCCCGGCGCGTTGACCAGGTACTGGCCCAGGCGGGGATCAGGCTGAGTTCCCGCGACGTGGTGGTTCCGGGACTTGACTCTCATCTGCGGCCCGGGATGCGGGTCCATGTGTACCGGTGCGTACCATTGAGTATCACCGCGGACGGCATAACCCGCGAGTTGGCCTCGCCGGGTCCCACCGTGGCCGCAGTACTGCAGGAGGCGGGGGTGGAACTGGGCCCCGACGACGAGGTGATCCCGGGTCTGGCCGCCCCCGTGCAGCCGGGGATGGCCATTCGGGTGGTGCGCGTTTCTTACCGCGAGGAGACGGGGCGTGAGGTGATTCCCCATCGGGTAGAGAGGCGCGACGACGAGAACCTGCCGTACGGGCTGACGCGTGTCCTGCGCCGGGGCCAGCCCGGGTTGCAGGAGGTCACTTACCGGGTCAAGTACGCCGATGGCGAGATGGTGTCCCGAGAACCGGTTGCCTACCGGGTGGTGCGGGAGCCGGTGGCCGAACTGGTGGCGGTGGGGCGCGCCTCTTCCATCTCCCGCGGCGGCCAGGTGATCCGCTTCGAGCGGGCCATGGAGGTGACGGCCACCGCCTACTACCCGGGGCCGGAGTCATGCGGTCCCAATGCCACCGGATACACGTACACCGGGGTGAAGGCGGGGCGGGGTATCGTGGCCGTCGATCCCAGGGTGATTCCCCTGGGCACCAGGCTGTACATTGAGGGTTACGGATTCGGCCTGGCTGCTGACATCGGCGGTGCCATCAAAGGGAACAAGATAGACCTGTGCTACGATACCCTGGCTGAGGCCTGGAAGTGGGGAAAGCGAAGGGTCATCGTGTACATCCTGCCGTAGGTCAGGGAATACTGCCGCCCGACTGGCGGGAGCGCCTCACCTCCCCCAGCGTGCTGCACAGGTTGCTGGTGGATAGGGGCATTACCCTGCGCCACCAGTGGGGTCAGAATTTCCTCACCGACGGTAACATCCTGCGCAAGATCGTTGAAAGCTGCGAGCTGACGCCGGACGACGCCGTGCTCGAGGTCGGGGCCGGGGTGGGTACCCTCACCCGGCCCCTGGGACGGGGGGCGGGGTGGGTAATGGCCCTGGAAATCGATCCCGCCCTGGTAAGTGTCCTGCAGGAGGCGGTGGCGGATCTGCAGACGGTCACCGTGCTCCAGGCCGATGCGCTGCGGGCGGAGTGGCCCGCCCTGGTACAGGAGGCGCGGCGGCGGGCTGGCCCCGGGGGCAAGGTCAAGCTGGTCGGGAACCTGCCCTACTACCTCACCTCCCCCCTGCTGTACCGGTGGCTGGAGGGACCCCTGGACTGGGATCTTGCCGTGCTCACGCTCCAGAAGGAAGCGGCGGAGAGACTGGTGGCAGGTCCGGGATCGAAGGCATACGGTGCCCTGTCGGTGCTGACCGGCGTGCGGGCGGAGGCCCGCCTGGTAGCGCGAGTCTCCCCCGGTTGCTTTTTCCCCCGGCCCCTGGTCTGGTCGGCCCTGGTGGTGATGGAGCGCAAGGGGGAACTGGCTATACCTCCGGGGCTCATGGATGTTCTGCGAGCCGCTTTCGGCCAGCGGCGCAAAACCCTGCTCAACGCTCTGGCCGGTTCCCCGGTGGCGACCGATCGGGAGGAAGCCGCTGCACTCCTGCGTGAGGCGGGGATAGATCCCGGCCGGCGGGCCGAGGAGCTGAGCGTGCGAGAGTTCCTGGCCCTGGCTACCTGCTGGACCGCCCGCCGGCAGGGAGCCGGCTGAACCCATCATAACCCTTTGGCCCTGTCGCCGCAGACGCTGGTGCCATGCCCCCATAGAACAGGCCCCCGGCCGTGATGTTCGTGAGTGATTTGTGTTACAATGGGTGCCGGGTGGGGAGCAATGTACTTCACTAGCCCAACCAGGGGCGTCCTGGGCTTTGAGCAGATGTTCGCGGACATCATGAGCTTCGTGGCCGAGGACCCCGACGCGTCATACAAGTTGATCATCGGTACGGACTCCCAGGTCCACGAGGACGTCGTTTTCGTGACCGCGGTGATCATTCACCGGCTGGGCAAGGGAGGACGTTACTACTTCACCAGGCGCAGGGAGCGCAAGATGCCCAGCCTGAGGCAGCGCATCTTCTATGAGGCTGCCCTGTCCCTGGGGGTGGCCAGCAGGATTGCCGAACGCCTTGCCCAGAATGGCTGTGCTTCCCTGGACATCGAAATCCACCTGGACATCGGTCGCAACGGGGAGACCCGGGATATGATCCGCGAGGTGGTGGGCATGGTCGCGGGCACCGGGTTCGATGCCAAGATCAAGCCCAACTCCTACGGTGCTTCCAAGGTAGCCGACAAATACGCCCGCTGACCCTTGACAGGCACCTGGCTGAGGCGTAGAATGAGTGTTTCTTGACCGCGGCGTATAAGTGTGATACAATTGGAACATCAGGTTGCTTTTGGCGGGGCGAAGGGAAGGATGTTTATGCCGACCAGCCAGGTGCTGCGAGCAATCCGGGAAAACATCGACTGCCACGTGGGAGAAAAGGTCAGGGTGCGCGCCAACAAGGGGCGCAAGAAGGTGGTCGAGAAGGAAGGCATCCTGGAAAAGACCTACCCCTCCATCTTCGTGGTCAAGATCGAAGGCAAGCAGATACCCATGCGCCGGGTTTCCTTCAGCTATACAGACGTACTCACCTCAGCGGTAGAAGTGATCGTGTGCACTGAAGAGGGAGAGAAGCGCCTCCAGGTTTGCAACGGTTAGCGCACGGGCTTCGCTGACCGGGCCCCCCGCGTGGGGGCCTGTTTCTTTTTTGCTTTGGCTGCCGGGTTCCGTCAGTAGCTGCCCCTATCACCTGCCGTGTGTACCCGCGCATAGGATGGTTACATAACAGGGGTAACAGCGGGCAGGTGATATCACCTGGACAGGGTTCTTGATTCGCTGTGCCGGGCTCGGCGTCACCTCCTGGCGCTGGACAACGTAGTGGGAGTGGGTGTTGGGTACAAGGAGGTGGGCGGAGAGCCCACCGGTCACCTGGGGGTGACGGTGCTGGTACGTCGGAAGGTGGAGGCCCGCGACTTGCCCCGTCGTCACCACGTCCCCTACCGGCTGGGTCAGGTGCTCACCGATGTGGTGGAGGTCGGGGATCTGGTGCTGCTGGCTCGCACCGATCGGGTGCGACCTCTGGTCCCCGGCGTCAGCATCGGACACTGGCGGGGTGGTGCCGGTACCCTGGGCGCGGTGGTGCGCGACAAGCGCACCGGCGACCTCATGATCCTCTCCAACAACCATGTGCTGGCCAACGGCACCGACGGCAGGGATGATCGTGCCCGGAGGGGAGATCCCATCCGCCAGCCGGCCCCCTACGATGGGGGAACAGAAGGAGATACCGTGGCCCACCTGGAACGGTTCGTGCCTCTGTTTCGCGCCGGGGCGGGTACCACCGCATACTGTCCGGTGGCGCGCCGGGTGGAGAAGATCGTGGACCGCCTGGTGGCAAAGGTGCGTCCCTCATACGGCATCCGTCTCTACCCTCGCCGGAGCAGGGAGAACGTGGTAGACGCGGCCGTGGCGCGCCCCTTGCCCGGGATATCCCTCGACCCCACCATCGTGGAAGTGGGCCGGGTGACGGGCATTGCCGACCCGGAGATCGGCCTGGAAGTGATGAAGAGCGGGCGCACCACGGGCCTCACGCGGGGGCATCTGCGCGTGGTGCACGCTGCCGTCAGGGTGGCGGTTTCCGACACCGAGTGGGCCTTCTTCAGCGAGCAACTGGTCTTTACCGCCATGGGTGCCCCGGGAGACAGCGGCTCCCTGATCGTGACTCCCGAAGGCAGGGCGGTGGGGCTGCTGGCGGCGGGCTCCGACCGGGCCACCATCGCCTGTGAGATCCGCCGGGTACTGGACCTCCTCGACGTGGAACTGGCGTAACCGGAATGGGCAGACCGCTGCAAGGGCACGCCAGCTATGGGGCGGCCCCGAAGTCACGGGTGTCCTGCCACGGGGGGCAGCCGGGAGGTTGCCGGCCGGGAGCAGAGGAATTGCCACCGGTGGGCGAGAATGCAAGAATGGCGGTCACCTTCGGCATGCCGGCGTCCGGCACCGGGGTGGTGCGACCGCGGGTGATCACGTGTCCATACTCCTCCCCGCCTGTGCCAAGGTCAACCTGGCCCTCGAGGTGGGCCCTCGCCTTTGCGACGGGTATCACCAGGTACGCACGGTATTTCAGGCCATCGACCTGTGTGACCTGGTGCTGATGGAGTTGTCTCCTGACCTTGCGGTGACCTGTGGCTGGCCGGGCGTCCCCGAGGGGGAGGCGAACCTGGCATACCGGGCTGCGCGGTCCATGCGGGACATGTGCGGCCATTCCGCCTGCGGGGTCCGCGTGCAGTTGTTCAAGGCCATCCCCCCGGCCGCCGGTCTGGGCGGAGGAAGCTCGGATGCCGCTGCCACCTTGAGGGGCTTGACCTGGCTGTGGAAGGCACGTCTGCCCCCGGCCGAGATGGTGCGCGTGGCGGCCGAGCTGGGGAGCGATGTGCCTTTCTTTCTTACGGGGGGGACCGCTCTGGGGGAAGGAAGGGGCGACCGGTGTGAGTCGCTCCCTGGCCTGCCCGACTGCCCGCTGGTGGTGGTGTGTCCGCCCCGCCAGGTAGCCACGGCAGAGGTGTACCGCCTTTGGGACAGCAGCCCACGCCGACCGGTGCCGGAGGGCAAGGGGGTAGAGGCGGTCCGGAGCGCACTGGGCCGCGGTGATCTGGCCGGTGTGGCGGGTGCGCTCTGGAATGACCTGCGGGCGATCACGGAGTATCTGGTTCCCGAGGTGGGGGAGGTCAGGGAGCTGCTGATGGGATGCGGGGCACTGGGCACCGAGATGAGCGGGAGCGGTCCGGCCGTGTTCGGGATCTTCCCTTCGGTGTCCGCAGCGTACCGGGCTGTGGTCCTGGCCCGTGGCCGGGGGCACCGGGCTTTTTTGTGCCGTCCCATGGGCCGCTGGGCCCTCTACCCCGGGGAGGGAGATTTTTCTTAAAATCGGGATGGCTCCTGCTGCCGGCTTGTGGGAAGGAGGGGAGGGTATGACGGGCGGACTGGTGCTGGCGGGTGCTCCTAACCGGGGGCGATTGCGGGAGGTAAGCGATGCTCCTTTCGAGGCCCTGATCCCGCTGGGAGGTCGCCCCCTGGTGGAATACGTGGTGGAAGCCCTGGCTGGCTGCCCCCAACTGGAACGGGTGGTGGTGGTGGGACCCGCAGCCCTGGGGTATCTGGCTGCCCGTCCGCGGGTACAGGTGGTGGAAGGCACCGGGGACCTGGTGGACAACCTGGCCCGGGGCCTGCGAGAATTTCCCCCTGACGAACCCGTGGTGGTGGCCACCGGCGACATCCCACTCATTACCCCCGAGGTGGTGGAGGGGTTCCTGGCAGACTGCCAAGCCCTGGGGCAATACGATTTTTACTACTCCGTCATCCCCAGGGAGGCCATCGTTTCCCGGTATCCGCAGGCGAAACGAAGCTGGATCGGGCTGCGTGATCTCACCGTGACGGGGGGCAACCTATTCATGCTCAACCCGGGCGCGGCCCTGGCCATCCTTCCCCTGCTCAAACGGGTAACGGACCTGCGCAAGAGCCCCCTGGGGCTGGCCTCCATGCTGGGGCCGGTGCTGGTACTTAAGTACCTGTTGGGAAGGCTCACCCTGGCGGAAGCCGAGAGGCGGGTGCAGAGTTACTTCCACATCAGCGGGCGGGCGGTGGTCAGCCGCCGGCCGGAAGTGGGGATAGACGTTGACAAACCGGCCGACCTGGAACTCGTCACAGCGATCCTGGCCTCCCGAGCCTGATCCGGATCTGGTGGCGGTGGTGCTCGCAGCCGGGGAGGGCAAGCGCATGAAATCCTCCCTGGTCAAGGTGTTGCATCCCCTGCGGGGCCGCCCGCTGGTGCAGCACGTGCTGGATGCCGTGCGGGGCGCGGGTGCTTCCCGGGTGATCGTGGTGGTGGGGGTACAGGCTGGGCTGGTAGAGGCGAGACTGCGTGCCGGGCTGGAGCCTTGCGGGGTTTCAACAGCTCCCAAAGAGGTGGAGTTCGTGCACCAGGAGCGGCCGCTGGGGACGGCCCACGCCGTACTCGTGACCAGGCCTCTCCTCGAAGAACACCGGGGGGACGTCCTGGTGGTGTACGGCGACACCCCGCTCCTCGATCCCGGCGACCTGCGAGTCCTGGTGGAGACGCGGCGACGAGCGGGGGCGGCCCTGGCATTCCTCACTACTTACCTTGCCGATCCCACCGGGTACGGGCGCGTGATCCGCGACGGAACCGGGCGCGTGGCGGGCATTGTGGAAGAGGCCGATTGCACCCTCGAGCAGCGCCGGGTCAACGAAGTCAATGCCGGGGTTTACTGCTTCGCAGCACCCCGCCTGTGGGGTGCCCTGGAGCAGGTGGGGCAGGGCAACGCCCAGGGCGAGTTTTATCTAACCGATGCCGTGAAGGTCTTGCTTAGCGAGGGTGAAGCGGTGGTTGCCGTTCCTGTCCGGCCCGAGCGGATGGTGGGCATAAACGACCGGCTGGAACTGGCGCGGGTGGAACTCACCCTGCGCCGTGCGCACCTGGAGGGCATCATGCGGCAGGGAGTGACGGTGGTTGATCCCGCCTCGGCTTTCCTGGATGATCGCGTAGAAGCGGAGCCGGACGTGGTCATCGGGCCGGGCACGGTGGTGGAAGGACAGGTGCGCATCAGGAAGGGTGCATCCCTGGGGCCACTGGCGATAATAAGGCAGCGCGATAGGAGGTAACGAGGGTGGCAGGGTTGGGAGCAGATCTGCAGTTGTTTGCCGGGGGAGCAAACATTCCCCTGGCGCTCGAGGTGGCCGAGTACCTGGGTATCCCCCTGGGAGCCATGGAACTCAAGCGTTTTGCTGACGGCGAGGTCCGGGTGATGATCACAGAGAGCGTGCGCGGGCACGACTGTTTCGTGATCCAGCCCACCTCGCGGCCGGTGAATGAGAACCTGGTCGAGCTTTTGGTCATCATAGATGCGCTCCGCCGGGCCTCGGCCCGGCGCATCACGGCGGTTGTGCCCTACTACGGTTACGCCCGCCAGGACCGCAAGTTCCGGGGTCGGGAGCCCATCACGGCCAAGCTGGTGGCCAACCTGCTCACCGTGGCGGGGGTGGACCGGGTGCTCACCATGGATCTCCACGCCGGGCAGATCCAGGGCTTCTTTGATATTCCGGTGGATCACCTTACGGCCGCCCCCCTGCTGGCCGATTACTTTCGGCAGAAAGACCTGGGGGACGTAGTGGTGGTTTCCCCGGACGTAGGGGGAGTAGCCCGGGCCCGCGGGCTGGCCGAGAGGCTGGGGGCCCCTCTTGCCATCGTGGACAAGCGGCGACCCGAGCCCAACGTGGCCGAAGTGATGAATGTCATTGGACGGGTAACCGGAAAAGTGGCTATAATCATGGATGACATCGTGGACACAGGTGGCACTCTGGTGGAGAGCGCCGAGGCGCTCATGGGCCGGGGGGCGAAGGCGGTCTATGCATGCTGCACGCACGCCATCCTCTCCGGCGAGGCTCCCCGCCGGATACAGGAGAGCACCCTGGAGGAGCTGGTAATGACCAACACCATCGACCAGAGGGGCCGCCTGGGTCCCAAGCTCAAGGTGATCTCGGTGGCCCCCTTGCTGGGGGAAGCTATCCGGCGCATCCATTCCGATATGTCCGTATCGGAAATGTTCCAGTGAGGTGACGAAAGTGGCGGAGATCAGGCTCAAGGCCCGCCGCCGGCAGGCGGGAAAGGGGCAGGCCCATCGCAGCCGGCGGGAAGGATGGGTACCGGCTGTCCTCTACGGCAGGCAGGTGGGGAGTATCCCCGTGCAGGTGCCGGCCCAGGAACTGGCTCGTTATCTCATGGCCGGTCTGGGGACGGGTACCGTGGTGCGGCTCGACCTGGAAAACGGTGAGTGCCAGGAGTGGACCACGGTGCTGAAGGAGATCCAGCGGGACCCCGTCAGTCTGCGGGTGCTGCACCTGGACTTCCAGCAGGTTTCCCTGGGAGACGTGTTGCAGGTGGAAATCCCGGTGGTCATCAGGGGTGGCGAGGAGGTCGTACGCCGGGGAGGGGTGGTGCAGCACCAGCTCCCGCGCGTGCGGGTGGAGTGCCCGGTTACGGCCATCCCGGCCGACATCGAGGTGGACGTATCGCGGCTCCAGATCGGGGAGCACCTTACGGTGGCCGACCTGCGCCTGCCCCCCGGGGTCAGGATGGTGGAAGAACCCGACGAAGTGGTGGTCACGGTACTGGCCCCCAGGCGTGAGGAAGAGGCCCAACCGGCCCAGGAAGAGGCACCTGAAGAGGCGCCCGCTGGGGGTGGTGCCTAGCTGCGGCTGTTCGTGGGGCTGGGTAATCCGGGGGAGAGATACCGCCTCACCCGTCACAACCTGGGATTCTGGGTGGTGGAGGGACTTTCCCTCAGGTGGAATATCCCCCTCTCCCAGCACCTGGGCGGGGGGATGCTGGGCCTGGGCCGGGTAGAAGGCGAAAGGGTGGGTCTTTTTGTCCCCCTGACCTATATGAACCTGAGCGGGCATGCGGTGCAGCAGGCCGTGACTCACCTCGGCCTGGTGCCCGCCGACCTGCTGGTGATCCACGATGACCTGGACCTGGAGGCGGGGCGGTTGCGCATGCGTCCGGGCGGGGGGTCGGGCGGACACCGGGGCGTGGAGTCGGTGATATGGGCCCTGGCGAGTGAGGATTTCCCGCGGCTCCGTCTGGGGATAGGCCGTCCCCCCGCCGGTGTCGACCCCGCCGAGTACGTTCTCAGTCCCATGACCGAGGAGGAAGTGAGGTTTTTCCGCTCCGTGGTCGAGAGGGCTATGGATGGGTGTGCCATGCTGCTGGCTCGCGGCCTGGACGTGGCCATGGGGTGGGTTAATTCGGGCAATGCTTCCCCTGGTTGATTTTTGCGCTCAGAGCGAACAGATAAGGCACCTGGCCCGGCGGCTGTCAGAGAGCGGGGAGGCCGGGCTACCGTCCGGGGGCGGGGCCCCACCGGTTCAGGATGGGGACGGGCCGACGCGGGTGCCTGCGTGCCTGGTGCACGGTGCACCTGGGTCGGTGCGGTCCCTGGTGATCGCTGCCCTCCACCGTCTTTGCGGCAAGCCCTTCCTCGTGGTTACGGCCTCCACGGCCCTGGCCGAGCGCCGGGCTCAGGACCTGCGCACCCTGCTGGGAGGGCAAGTTTGGGTATTCCCGCCCCTGGAGGTGCTGCCATACGAGGTGCTCGCCCGGTCCGGTTCCCTGGTCTGGAGCCGGGCGGCCGTCCTCACCTCCCTGTTGCGGGGGGAGAAGGGGGTGGTGGTGGCTCCCCTGGGTGCGCTCCTGCGCCGGCTGGGCGATCCCGCCTGGCTGGGAGGACTGGACATGCGCCTCCAGCCGGGAGCGGTGGCCTCCCCAGGCGACCTGGCCAGGCGCTGGCAGGAAGCCGGCTACGAGCGGGTAGACACAGTGGAAAGGCCCGGCCAGTTCGCCTGGCGGGGCGGCATCCTGGACGTGTACCCCCCGGGAGAAGAGTTCCCCGTCCGGGTTGAGTTCTTCGGGGACGAGGTGGAGTCGCTACGCCGCTTCCATCCCTCTACCCAGCGTTCCCTGGCCTCGCTGGACGGGATCGCGGTGGGCCCGGCCCGGGAGGACGTATTCTCGCCCGAGCGGCGCGACGCAGCACGCCAGGACATCGCCCGCGACCTGGCCCGCGCCGTCGAGCGGCTGGTGCAAAAGGGCAGGCCGCAGGAAGCGCGTCGCCTGCAGGAGAGGGTGGGGGAACACCTGGCCAGGATGGAGGACGGCCTTTTCCCCGGCCTGGATCAATACCTTCCTTACCTCTGCCCGCGGGAGTACACCATCCTGGACTACTTCCCGGAAGCGCCGGTGGTCGTCCTCGATGAACCTGACCGGCTCCGGGAGGCCGGGGAGGAAGCCGGGAAGGCAGGCACGGAACAGGTGGCTCACCTGTTGAGCCAGGGCCTGCTCCTTCCCCGGCAGGTGGAGGTGTATCTGTCCGTAGAGGGGTTGCAGCGGCGACTGGCGGGCCACCCGCGCGTCCTCTTTTCCCTGCTGCACCAGCGGGGGACCGAGCAGGTGACGGAGGTGTCGGATTTCCCCGCCCGCAGCGTCCCCGCGTACCATGGCCACTGGCCCTCCTTCTTGGACGACCTGAGCCGGTGGCGGCGCGGGGGCCGGGTGCTGGTGGTGGCAGCTACTTCCGACCGGGGGCGGGCCCTGGCGGAAAGGCTTGTTGACGAGGGGGTGGTGGCCCCCCGCCTGGTCCCCCTGAGCCGGGTCCCGGATCCGGGAGAGGTGCTGGTCACGGAGGGTGACCTGGAGACCGGATTCGAATTACCGTTCCTGGACCTGATCGTGGTCACCGACGCGGCGGTGTACGGGCGCCCCAAGCGGCGCCAGTTGCCCCGACCCAGAGAAGGGGTGCGCCTGGACCTGGGGGAACTTCGCCCCGGGGACTTCGTGGTGCATCAGAGCCACGGGATCGGAAGGTACCTCGGGGTGCGCACCCTGGAGATCGAGGGGGTGCAACGGGACTACCTGTTCCTGCAGTACGCGGGGGGCGATGCCCTGTACGTGCCCACCGAGCAGGTGCACCTGGTGCAGAAGTACGTGGGGCCGGAAGGACACCAGCCCCGCCTCAACCGGCTGGGGGGTACGGAGTGGACGCGGGCCCGCAACCGGGTCAAGGAGTCCGTGCGCCAGATGGCCCAGGAGTTGTTGAAACTTTACGCGGTCCGGCAGGCGGTGCCGGGGCACGCGTTTTCCCCCGATACCCCCTGGCAGCGGGAGTTTGAGGATTCCTTCCGGTACGAGGAGACCCCTGACCAGCGACAGGCCACGGAAGACATCAAGCGGGACATGGAAAATCCCCGGCCCATGGACCGCCTGCTGTGCGGGGACGTGGGCTACGGCAAGACCGAGGTAGCCATCAGGGCCGCTTTTAAGGCTGTAATGGACGGCAAGCAGGTGGCAGTGCTGGTCCCCACCACCATCTTGGCCCAGCAGCACTACTACACCTTACGGGAACGCCTGGCTGGATATCCCATCTGCGTGGAGGTGCTTTCCCGCTTCCGCTCGCCCCGGGAGCAGGAGTCGGTGCTGCGGCGCTTGCGCCGGGGGACCGTGGATATCGTGATCGGCACGCACCGCCTGCTACAGGACGACGTCGCCTTCAAGGACCTGGGCCTGCTCATCGTGGACGAAGAGCACCGCTTCGGCGTGGCGCACAAGGAGCGCCTCAAGCAGATGCGCATGAACGTGGACGTGCTCACCCTTACCGCCACCCCCATCCCCCGCACCCTGCACATGGCCCTGGCCGGCCTGCGGGATATGAGCGTGATCGAGACGCCGCCCGAGGATCGCTACCCGGTCCAGACCTACGTGGTGGAATACTCGGAATTCCTGGTACAGGAGGCCATCGAGAGGGAACTCCGCCGGGGTGGACAGGTTTTCTACGTGCACAATCGGGTACGCACCATCGAACGGGCGGCCGCACGCGTGCAGCGGCTGGTCCCGCGGGCCCGCGTGGCCATTGCCCACGGTCAGATGCGCGAGGAGCAACTGGAGCGGGTGATGCTGGAATTCCTCAACGGGCAGTATGATGTGCTGGTGTGCACCAGCATCATCGAGTCCGGTCTGGACATGCCCAACGTGAACACCCTGATCGTGGAGGACGCCCACGAACTGGGGTTGGCCCAGCTCTACCAGTTGCGGGGGCGGGTGGGGCGTTCCAACCGCCTTGCCTATGCCTACTTCACCTTCTGGCCCGACCAGCGTCTGTCGGAGCAGGCGGAGCGTCGGCTGCAGGCTGTTTCCGAATTCACAGAGCTTGGCTCGGGGTTCAAGATCGCCATGCGCGACCTGGAGATCCGGGGGGCGGGGAACCTGCTGGGACCCGAGCAGCACGGGTTCATCATGGCGGTGGGCCTTGACATGTACTGCCGCCTGCTGGAAGAAGCGGTGCGGGAATTGCAGGGCCAGCCCGTCCCCCAGGAGGTGCCAATCACCCTGGAACTGAAGGTGGATGCCTACCTCCCCGACGAGTGGATCCCCGACTCGGGGCAGAAGATCGCCGCTTACAAGATGCTGGGGGCCATCCGGGGGGCCCAGGATGCCACCCTGGTCCGTGAGGAACTGGAGGACCGGTACGGCCCTATGCCCCTGCCTGCCCGTAATCTGCTGGCGGTGGCCCGGGTCAAGGCCATCTGCCAGCGCCTGGGGATCACCAGCGTAACTCAGGTGCGCGACCGGGTGCTCATCCGCCTTCCCCGGGAGATGCCCCGCAGGCTGCGCGGCCCCGTGTCGTACAGCGGGGGGCGCCGTCCCACCCTCACGCTATCGGTGCAGGGCCGTTCCCCGGAGATGATGCTGGGCGATCTGGAAGATGTGCTGACCCAATTGGAGCAAATCCTGGCCGCGCCCGTCGGCGCCCGCTGAGATAGGTCAGGCCCGGGTAGGGGTCCCCCCCGTCCCGGTCACATGCTACCGGGGCGGTAGTGGTGCTGGGGGGCAGGGCCCCATATTTGGAAAAAATGAATAAACCTGTAAGGTAAGCTATATACTAAGCCCGAAAGCCGGGCCAAAGGGAGGGTTGTCCATGAAGGCCACGGGCATCGTCAGGCGCATCGATGACCTGGGGCGGGTAGTGATCCCGAAAGAAATACGCCGCACCCTCCGTATCCGCGAGGGTGACCCTCTGGAAATATTCGTAGATCGCGACGGGGAGGTCATCCTCAAGAAGTACTCACCCATCGGGGAACTGGGTGACTTCGCGAAGGAGTACGCCGACTCCCTGTACGAGGCGGTGGGTCAGGTGGCCCTCATCACCGACCGGGACACGGTGGTGGCGGTGTCAGGAGCCCCCAAGAAGGAGTTCCTCAACAAGCCCATCGGATCCCTGGTGGAAACCGCCATGGAAGAGCGCAAGACCCTGGTGGTGGGAGGTAAGGCGGAACCCCGGATTAAGGGAAGCGTGGTTGGGGACGAAGAGGAAGAGACCAAATTCACCGCCGCCGTAATCGCCCCCATCGTGGCGGAGGGCGACCCGCTGGGGGCGGTGTGCATATGCTCCCGCGATCCCGACGTCCAGATGACCCAGCTGGAGATTAAGCTGGCGGAGACCGCCGCCGGGTTCCTGGCCAAGCAGATGGAGCAGTAGAGACGGGGGGACGGCTTGAGGGAGGATAGTTTTCTCCGGGGGGTACTGATCCTCACTCTGGCCGGGCTGGCTGCGCGAGCACTGGGTGCCGTATACCGGGTGTTTCTTTACCCTTTGCTGGGGCCGGAAGGGATCGGCCTGTTCCAGATGGCTTACCCGGTATACAGCACCCTGCTCGTGTTATCCACATCGGGTGCCAACGTGGCGCTTTCCCGCATGGTGTCGGCGCGGCTGGGGGCAGGACAGACGCAGCAGGTGGGGGCGGTGTTCCGGGCGGTGCTGGGCCTGCTGGGGGCCGCCGGGGCCCTGCTCAGCGCGGCACTTTTCTGGGCGGCTCCCTGGCTGGCGGCCACGGTCTACCGGGAGCCCCGGGCCACTGCCGCCCTGCAGGCCGTGGCCCCCGCCGTGCTGGCCGTGGTGGTCATGAGCGCCTATCGGGGTCTCTTCCAGGGGTACATGAGGATGTACCCGCCCGCGGTTTCCCAGATCGTGGAACAGATGGTCAGGGTGGGGACCATGTTCCTGCTCGGCTGGTGCCTGCTCCCACTGGGGGTGGCCCGGGCGGCGGCAGGCGCCGCTTTCGGGGCAGTCACCGGCGGGCTGGCTGGTCTGGGCTACCTGGTCTGGTGTACTCGTACCCTGCCCTCCGTCTGGAGGGGCGCCCGGCCGGCGGCACGGGACTGGGTGGGTGGCCGGGGCGCCGGGGAGGTCGAGGGCGTGGTGCCCGTGCTGCGGGAGTTCCTGGGGCAGGCGCTACCGGTGTCCATGACGGGAGCCATGTTCACGCTTTTCACCCTGGCGGATGTGGTGGTCCCCGCTCGCCTGCAACAGGCCGGGTTTTCGGCCGAGGCGGCCACCGCCTGGTACGGGCGCCTGACGGGTGGCGCCATGCCCCTCGTCAACCTGCCTTCGCTGTTCAGCGCCTCCCTGCAACTGGCCCTGGTGCCAGCAGTGGCCCGTTGCTTGGCCGCCGGGGATAAGGAGGGCGTGCGCAGCCAGGCGGGTACGGGGTTGCGTCTGACGGTGGCGTTCACCGGCGCGGCAGCCCTGGGCCTGGCGGTACTGGCCGGGCCCATCTGCCTTACCCTGTACGGGGATCCCCAGGTGGCAGTGGCCCTGTGTCCCCTGTCCGGGGCGGTGGTTTTCCTGGGGCTCCAGCAGGCCACCGCGGGCATCCTCCAGGGCCTGGGGGAGGTTACCCTGCCGGTCTGGCACCTGGGGATGGCCGCCTTGCTCAAGCTGGTGCTTACCTGGTATGCCGGGTATTCCTGGGGGGTGCCAGGGGCGGCCTGGGCCACGGTGGCCGGATTTGCTCTGGCCGGTCTGCTGGGGATGGCGGCCGTCCTGCGGAAGCTGGGCCGGGTGGCCTCATTTTCCGACCTGGTACTGCGCCCGGCGGCAGCCCTGGGGGTGATGGGTCTCTGCCTTCCTGCCCTCTACCGGTCGGGGTTGGGGGCCACGAGTTCGCCGTGGGGAGGCACCCTGGTGGCAGTGGGCGGGGGAGTGTGTCTCTACGTGGTGGCGCTGCTGGTGGTGGGAGGATTCCGGCAGAGCGACCTGGAAATGCTCCCGGCGAGGGCCCGGTTCCTGAAGCGCTGGCTCCAGAGGAGCGGTCTGCTCCGCCCTTAGTAGCGGGCCTGGGTCGCCGCTCTCCGGTGCTGCGGTGGGGCGCGGGTCAACGGCGGGGGCGGTGCGGGACGACCCCCGCTGCCGGGCGCCGGGTAGTGGGAGGAGGCCGAGGTTGGGTTGAAGGTCATTTATGCGGTGGGGATGGGGCCCGGGCCGGCAGAGGACGTGCCGGCCCGTAATCTGCGGATCTTGAGTGGGGAGACGCCCAGGGGACAGGCCCCTGTGTTGCTGCGCACCGCCTACCACCCCCTGGCTGCCTGGCTGACGCAGCAGGGGGTATGCTGGGAGTCATTCGATTGCCGGTATGAGGGGGCAGAGGACTTCGACAGCCTCTACCGGGACATGGTTGAGGAGCTTTTGACGAGGGTGGAGAAGACCGCCGCACTGGTGTACGGGGTGCCCGGCCACCCTTTGTTGGGTGAACGTACGGTCGCGATGTTGCTGGAACAGGCGCCGTCCCGGGGCGTGGAAGTGCAGGTGCTGGGTGCTCCTTCCTTTCTGGAGGCAGTATTCACCGCTCTGGGCCGCGACCCCCTTACCGATGGCCTGGAGGTGGTGGATGCCCTCCTTCCTCCCGGCTGGATGCCGCGGGGGGACAAGCCCCTGCTCGTATGTCAGCTGTGGCATCCCCTGTTGCTCGGGGATCTCAAGCTCAGGCTGCTTGACGTGTACCCGCCCGATCACCAGGTAGCGGTGGTGAGGGGGGATGCCTGCGGGGAAAAGGTCACCTGGCTGCCCCTGGTAGATCTCGATCGGGGAGCTCACGCCGGCCCCGCCAGCAGCCTGTGGGTACCCGCCCTGCCCGGGCCGGGGCTGCCCGCTTCCCTGGCGCAGAAGATGGTGCGGGCGGTGGAAGTGGTGGCCCGCCTGCGCGGGGAGGGCGGCTGCCCCTGGGACCGGGAACAAAGCCACCTGAGCCTGCGCCCTTACGTCATCGAGGAGGCATACGAGGTGTCGGAGGCTATCCGCCAGGCCTACGGAGGAGGGGAGGCTGTCCAGGGCGCCTGGCGCGACGACTGCCGGGGATCGGCAAGGGATAAACTGGCCGAGGAACTGGGAGACTTACTGTTGCAGGTGCTGCTGCATGCCCAGATTGCGCGCGAAGAGGGGGAGTTTGACCTGGGCACCGTGTGCGACCTGCTGGTAGAAAAGCTGGTCCGGCGTCACCCGCACGTATTCGGGACCGCGAGCGCCGGGACACCCCAAGAGGTGTTGCGGCGGTGGAATGAGATAAAGAAGGAGGAGCGGGGAGAGGCGGCTTCCGCTCTGGACGGGGTACCGGCGGTGCTTCCCGCCCTACAGCGAGCGTGGAGGGTACAGGGGCGGGCCCGTGAGGTGGGGTTCGACTGGGAGCCCGGCGATGTGGCCGGGGTACTGGCGAAGGTCGAGGAGGAACTTAACGAGGTGCGCGCCGTTGCCGGAGCGCATGGGGTTGGCGGGACGGACGGTGGGGCGATCGAGCGGGAACTGGGCGATCTGCTGTTTGCCGCGGTGAATGCCTGCCGCATTCTGGGCGTTGACCCTGAGTTAGCCCTGCAGGGGGCGGTGGATCGATTTTCCCGCCGGTTCCGCGCCATGGAGAAGATGGCCCGGGAGGCGGGGAAGAAAGTGGGGGAGATGTCGCTGGAGGAAATGGATTCCTTGTGGGAAGCGGCCAAGGGGCAGGAAAAATAGGACTTTTGTCGAATCAGGTCGTAGCGGGAGTGGCAAAAAAGGGAAGGAGGATGTGGGCTTGAACAAGGCGGATCTGGTGGGAGTGGTCGCGCAGAAGACGGGGATGACCAAGCGGGATGCCGACAAGGCAGTTACCGCCACCTTCGAGGCCATCCACGAGGAACTCAGCCGGGGTGGCAAGGTGGCTGTGGTCGGGTTCGGCACCTTTGAGGTGCGGAACCGCGCGGCTCGCAAGGGTCGCAACCCGCGGACCGGCGAAGAGATTTCCATCGCCCCCGCGCGGGCCCCCGTGTTCCGCCCGGGTAAGAGCCTGAAGGAAGCGGTCGTGAAGTAGTCCCGGGTTGCGGGCGGAGTTTCCTTGCGCCTGGACAAGTTTCTCCAGGTCAGCCGGCTGGTGAAACGGCGCACCTGGGCCCGGGAGATGTGCCTGGCCGGCCGGGTCAGCATCAACGGGAGGGTGTCCAGGCCGGCAAGCCCGGTGCGCGTGGGAGATCACATCACTCTGGACATGGAGTGGCGGGTACTCGAGGTGGAGGTACGCGAGTTGCGAGAACGTGCTTCCGCGGAAGAGGCCCGCCAGATGTATGCCGTGGTTTCCAGCCAGCGCCGCGACTAACCGCAGAACGTACGGGCCACCCTAGCGGGCGGGGTGATGGAACTGTCTCGTCCGGCCAGGGTGGCCCTCGTGTTTGTTGCCCTGGTCTCCCTTGCCGCCCAGGCGGTTCTGGAGGCGCCGTCGTACCGCCGTCCCTTCGGGGGAGAACCGGCCGTAACCATTTACCGGCATGGGTCCGGGGAACGGCTCGTCCTCCCCATGGAGAAATACGTGGAGGGGGTGGTGGCGGCGGAGATGGATCCCCGCTGGCCGGTGGAAGCCTTGGCTGCTCAGGCCGTCATCGCCCGGACCTTCGCGGTCGAGCGGCTGACCCGGGGCGGGGTACGGCGGGTGCACGGTACCGATGTGTGTGATGACCCCGGTCACTTCCAGGCTTACAACCCCGAGGCCATAACGCCGGCGGTGAGATGTGCCGTGTCGCGCACCCGCGGGCTGGTGCTCACATACAGGGGGGAGCTGGCCCAGGCGTTCTACCACGCCCATTCCGGCGGGTATACGGCTACGCCCCAGGAGGGTGTGGACTTCCGCGGAGATGCTCCCTACCTGCAGGCACGGTCCGATCCCTACAGTGGTGACGGCATGCGCTGGAAGGCGTGGGTGACCGCCGAAGAAGTGCGTGCTGCGGCCCGGCGCATGGGGGTTAGGTTGGGGCAGGTGACACCTGTGCGGGTGGCGGCACGGGGACCCTCCGGGCGGGCGGTGACGCTGCACTTCGGGGGCAGGGAGGTTCCCGCCGCCCGGTTCCGCCTGGAAGTGGACGGCGGCATGCGCATCAAGTCCACCCTTATTGACAGCATTGAGGTTTCCGGTGGCCGGATCGCGATTATGGGGCGGGGGTTCGGCCACGGGGTGGGGCTCTCGCAGTTCGGGGCACTGGGTATGGCCCAGGCCGGTCACGGCTTCAAAAGCATTCTGGCCTTTTACTATCCGGGGACGGTGCTCGAGCGCAGGTGGCGCTGAAGGTGAGCACCTGGCTGACGATCATGAGCGTCTGGGCGCAGCGGCGGTCGAGCGGCTGGCCGCGAGGCGCAGAGCGGTACCGTGTCTGAGGGGGCGGGCACCGGGTGCAGTGATAAGTTGTCCCCGGCGCGCATACCCTGGGGTGGGAAAGTGTTCCACGAGGGGGGCCCGGGATGGACGACAAGAACCTGGAAGGACTGGGTGAGCATGTGATCTCCATAGTGAACCGGGAGAAGCTGGAGGTGCGCGGCGTGTCCCGGGTCGAGTCATTCGACGAGGAAGAGATCGTCCTGGAAACCGAATTGGGAATGCTCACCATTAGGGGCCAGGACCTGCACATCCAGAACGTGGACGTGGAGCAGGGGCAGTTTGCGGTGGAGGGATTGATCAACGCATTGCAGTATGCCGCCGTCCCGCGGGTACGGGGCGTCCGGGGCAAGGGTCGCAGCAGCCTGTGGGAACGCATTCTGCGGTAGGCCGGGCAGCAAGCCGTGGTGGGCGTGGGGGACGACCTTTATGCCTTATCGGTGATGGTCCTGGCCGGTGTGGGCCTGGGAGTGTCCTTCGACGTGTACCAAGCGGCACGGCACCTGGGGCGCATCCGCGGGCTACGCTCCTTCCTGCTCGACCTCTTCTACGGCCTGGGGGCAGGGGTATGGCTGGCTGCCTGGCTGGTGGTGGCAAACTGGGGGCAGCTGCGCTGGTACGTTTTCGCGGGCGTGCTGCTGGGGGTGTGGACGTACTTTTACCTGGGCAGCCCCCTGGTGAGGCTCCTCCTGCGGGCGGTGGGCAGGGCAATCCGGCGGTTCGCCCGCTTCGTCCGCCGTCCGAAGAAGGCGGAGTGAGCCGGCGATGGGGGTGCGGGCCGGGGTGGACCCCGCAGGGCCAGGGGGTGGCTGACACCGCCCGGGCAAGGAGGAAATGGGTGCCCGGCTGAAGAATAAGGTTTTGTACTTAGGTTGTCCCCAGATTGTCCACAGATTGTCCACAGCCTGTGCATATCCGGGAGGGCGGCCGCTACGCAACTGGAGATCCGCAAGGCTGAACGACTCAGTTTCCGCGAGCGTCAGGTGGTCGTCCTCAAAGAGATGGGTCTCAGTAACGAGGCCGTCGCCCGGCGCCTGGGGGTTTCCGCCGCCACGGTGGCCACCCTGTACAGCCGAGCCCGAGGCAAGGGCTACGAAGTTGTGATCGTGCTGCCGGGCGAAGCCCTGGGTATTCCACCCGAAGAGGAACCTGCAGGTGAGTGACGGAGCCCGGAGGTGGATGATGCGGTCTGCTACCCGGCGTCTCTTTCGGCAGGCCAATAATGCCAAGTACCGGCTGTGGCTGCGGCGCCTGGCCCGGCTGGGGGTGGCGGCGTTTTGCCTGTTGCTCATTTCCTCGTTCCTGCGGGTAGGTTGGGAGTTGTGGCGCCTCAAGCATCAGGAACAGCGGCTGAGACTGGCGGTGGAAGTCTTACGCGAGCAAAACCGGACCCTGCGTGCGCAGATCGAAGAGATGCAGCAGGATGAGTACATCCGGCAGGCGGCCCGGGAACTGGGTCTGGTGAACCCTGGTGAGGTACTGTACTTCCCCGTGCGGGAGCAGGAGCCATCGGGGTCTCCCTGATTGAGCTTTTTCGTGTGGCTGCGATGTCCTTGACAGTTTTCCGGCCCTGGCCCTATAATGGGCACGGTGCTGCTCGCTCAATCGAAGGGCGGAGCCTCTGCGCGAGGGAGGTACGGTCGCGCCGCATGCCCGGTTTGGAGGTAGGCGCCGTTGTGGAAGGCGTGGTGACAGGTATCACGCGATTCGGCGCCTTTGTATTGTTACCCAACGGTCAGACCGGATTGGTTCACATTTCCGAGATTGCCGACGCCTACGTACGCGACATCAAGGACTACCTGAAGGAGAACGACAGGGTGCTGGTCAAGATCCTGTCGTACGACGAGCGGGGAAAGATAGGACTGTCCGTGCGGCAGGCGCAACCGGGCGGCGGTCAGCGAAAAGACCGAGAGCGCCGGAGGGCTGAGTGGATGGCGTTCGAGGACAAGCTGGCCAGGTTCATGAAAGAGAGCGAGGAGAGGCTGACCGACCTCAAGCGGCACACCGAGTCCAAGCGGGGAGGCCGCGGCGCCAGGTAGCCGCAGCGCGAGTCCATATTCAGCAGGCGCAGGCCGGGATGGCGGAACAGGCAGACGCGGGGGACTTAAAATCCCTTGGGTGCGAGCCCGTGTGGGTTCAACTCCCACTCCCGGCACCAATTTTTTATGCAGTAGCGGGGGCGTCAGCGGCTGGGATACGGGGCGCCCGCCGGTGGAAGGATGAGAGCTGATGGCTTTGCTCGACAGGTTGTTTCGGCCCGGGGCCGTGGCAGTGATAGGTGCTTCCAGGGCGCCCGGCAAGATCGGCCACGCCGTTCTGGTCAACCTTCTGGCATCGGGTTACCGGGGCGCCATTTATCCGGTCAACCCCCGAGAAGACGAAATTGAGGGCCTGAAATGCTATCCCCGGGTGGGTGACATTCCCGGACCGGTGGACGTTGCGGTGGTGTGCGTCCCTGCTCCCGCCGTAGCGGCGGTGGCGGAAGATTGCGGCCGGGCGGGAGTGGGGTACCTGGTGGTGATAACCGCCGGGTTCAAGGAAACGGGCCGTGAGGGCGCCGAGCGCGAGAGGGAACTGGCGGAAATCTGCCGCCGTTACGGGATGCGCATGGTGGGCCCCAACTGTCTGGGGATCATGGACACCTATACCCCCATGAACGCCACCTTTTCGGCCAACTTCCCCTATCAGGGTCGCATCGCCTTTATCTCCCAAAGCGGCGCCCTGTGCGCCGCCATCCTGGACTGGAGTCTCAAACGGGGCATAGGTTTTTCCAAGTTCATCAGCGTGGGGAACAAGGCGGATCTGACGGAGGCCGATTTCATCGAGGATGCTGCTGCCGACCCCCAGACCAAAGTCATATGCCTTTACCTGGAGAGCGTGGAGGAAGGGGACCGTTTCGTGCGCGCCTGCCGCGAGGCCAGCCGCAGCACGCCCATCTTGGTCATCAAGAGCGGTACCAGCCAGGCAGGTGCTCAGGCTGCTTCCTCCCACACGGGGGCCCTGGCCGGTAGCGACCTGGCGTACGAGACTGCCTTCCGCCAGGCCGGGGTGCTGCGCGTCCATACCATGGAAGAGCTGTTCGACCTGGCGCAGGCCTTCGTCCGCCAGCCGGCTCCGCCCGGGAACCGGGTGGCTATCGTTACCAACTCGGGCGGCCCCGGAGTGCTGGCAGCAGATGCCATCGAGAATTCCCCCCTCACCATGGCCCGCTTCGAGAAGGAGACCATCGACTGCCTGCGGCAGTCGCTGCCTCCGGCGGCCAACGTCTTCAACCCTGTGGACGTGATTGGAGACGCCCACTGGGACCGCTACGACGCCGCCCTGGGGGCCGTGCTGGACGATCCCGGCGTGGACGGGGTGCTGGTGGTGCTTACCCCCACCGCCACCCTGGAGCCGGACCTGGTGGCCCAGAAGATCGTGGAACACCACCGGCGCCATCCTGAAAAGCCGGTGCTGGCGGCATTCCTGGGTGGCGCATCGGTGGAGGAAGCCACCCGCTACCTCCTGGGCAACGGCATACCCTGCTACCCCTTCCCGGAGCCGGCGGTATCCGCTCTGGCCGGTCTCCTGCGGTACAGGGAACTGTCCGCAGCACCGGTTCCCCGCGAGGAGTGGACGTTCCCGGACGTGGACCGCAGTGCGGTGGAGGAAGTGTTTGCTTTCGTGCGCCGGGACAAGAGGGTGGTCCTGCTGGGGTCGGAAGCGTTCCGGGTGGCGGAAAGCTACGGCATCCCGTGCGCTCCCTCGTATCTGGCTACCACTCCCGATGCAGCCCGGCGTTTGGCGGAGCACATGGGCTTCCCCGTCGTGCTCAAGGTGGCGTCCCCGCAGATCCTGCACAAGACCGACGTGGGCGGTGTCAGGGTGGGGCTGGCCACCCCCGAGGAAGTCAAGCGGGCTTTCGTGGATATCATGGAGAGCGTCCACAGCCACCTGCCCGACAGCGTGGTGTACGGGGTAGAGGTGCAGAAGATGATGCCCCCCGGCCGGGAACTGATCGTCGGGGTCACCCGCGACGTGCAGTTCGGGCCGCTCCTCATGTTCGGCCTGGGCGGCGTGTACGTGAACCTGCTTAAGGATGTGGCTTTCCGGCTGGCCCACGGGCTTACCCGGGAAGAAGCCCACGCCATGATCCGGGAGACGCGTGCGTACACCCTCCTGCGGGGATTCCGGGGGGAACGCCCGGCGGACATAGATGCGCTGGTGGATACCATCGGCAGGGTCGCGCAACTGGTGCGGGACTTCCCGGAGATCACCGAGATGGATATCAACCCGGTATTTGCTTACGAGAAGGGGCTCGCCGCCCTGGACGTGAAGATTACCATAAGATGAGGTGGAGAACATGAAGAGCCTGTACCTGTTGGGGACGGATCCCGGGTGTGGCAAGACCGCGCTGGCCGTGGGACTGGCCCAGAAGCTGAGGGATGGGGGATTCTCCGTGGGCTACTTCAAGCCGGTGGGGAGTGTGCCCACGGGGTACAGGCGCGTCGACGAGGATGCCTCTCTCATGGCGACCCTGCTTACCATGGGTATCCCCCCCGAGAGGTTAACTCTGGTTTCGTCGGGGCCTTACTACATGACCCGCTACGAAGACCCCGGTGCGCTGCTGGAAGAGATCAAGGAGGCGCACCGGCAGGCCTCTGAGGGGCGGGATGTTGTGCTCATCGAGGGCCCGGGTACGCCCCACCTCATGCTCACGCTGGGGCTGGATGCCGTCTCTCTGGCGGGTCACCTGGGTGCCCAGGCCATCCTGGTGAGTCGCGTCGAGAACGACTTCAGCGTGGATCGGACCCTTCTCTTTGCCCATTACGTGGAGGGGCGGGGTGTACCTCTCCTGGGAGTTGTTTTCAACAACGTGCCCCGTCCGCTTTTGGACAAGACCCGGGGAGTGTACGCTCCCCTGATCGAGCGAAAGGGAGTGCGGGTGCTGGGTGTTCTCCCCTGCCGGCCCGAAATCTCGGCGCCCACCGTTCGGGAGTTCGTTGATGTCCTGGGCGGAGAGGTCCTGGTGGGAGAAGACCGCCTGGGGAACCTGGTGGAAGAGATCATGATCGGGGCTATGACACTGGAGAGTGCCCTGGGGTATCTGCGCCGGGCCCCGCGCAAGGCTCTTATCACGGGCGGTGACCGCACCGACATGTGCATGGCTGCCCTGGAGACCGACACCGCCGTCCTCGTCCTTACGGGCGGGCTGTTCCCCAACGTGAACGTGCTGACCCGCGCAGCGGAACGAGGCGTTCCCGTGATGCTGGTCCATTACGACACCTACACCACGGTGCAGAAGTTGCAGGAGGTGGCCCGCAAGATAAAGCCCGAAGACGTGGAGGCCCTCTCCCTCTGCCGGCAACTGGTGGATGAAGGTATCGCCTGGCAGGCCATCCTCGGCGCCCTCCGCACCTGAGCGCAGTTCCGACGGATGCCAGCGCCCGGAGCGCCTGCTTTGTACGCGGTGCCCGCTGGCCGCGGTTTGCTTGACGACGTCATGGTGATGCACGTATAATAGGCTCTGGCCGGTGGCGGCGTAGCTCAGATGGTCAGAGCACGCGGTTCATACCCGCGGTGTCGCTGGTTCGAATCCAGCCGCCGCTACCAAATCCAGGGTGGACCATTAGCTCAACTGGTAGAGCATCCGACTCTTAATCGGAGGG